>MHSB01000038.1 GCA_001821155.1 Candidatus Taylorbacteria bacterium RIFCSPLOWO2_01_FULL_50_130
CTCATCAACGCGCTCATCCCGTTCATCGTGGGACTGGCGGTCTTCGTGATTATCTGGGGAATCTTCGTGTATGTTGCGCAGGCGGGAGACGAGGAAAAGCGCGTGCAGGCGCGCAAGTTCATCGTCTGGGGCGTCATCGGAGTGTTTTTCATGCTCTCCGTCTGGGGGCTCGTCAACATCCTCGTAAACAGCATCAACCTTGAGAAGACCATAAACACAAGCGATATTCCGAGAGTTCCAGGCATTGGCGGGACAGATGGGACGGATGGTAGGCCAAACGGAATGAACGACGGTACGGATCTCTCCGGTGTTTGCACTAATGGTCTTGATAGTTTTAATAATCCTTGTTAGAACTTATCTCAAAATGAATTACCGCGCCGCAAGCGGTGTGGTAGTTCATTGCCGTATCGCGCGTGGTATGGGAGTGATATCCCTAAGGAACACGGTCTCTTTCCGGCGGCGCTTTTTGCGGCGCAATTTCAAAATGGCGATGTACGCGAGAAGCCCGCTTATTGCAAGAAGCAGCGCGGTGTAAAAAACAGCTTTCATTCCCTCCGCCCTAAGCCCGGTGTAGGGTATCTGGCTTAGAAATACGGATGCCGACGCGGCCGATGCGGTATATGGTGTTTGGGCAAGGTAGATTGAGGCGGAAACGAGCGGGGAAGATGTCGTCTTTTTGTAAAGCACGACGTTTGGCTGGTTGAGTCCTCCGCCGCAGCCCGTCTCGCATGTCCGTGGCGTGATGGATGCCGAACAGGTTCTTTGCACGGACTGTGCGCCAGACGTTATTTCGACGGTCCCCAGTTTCATCCCCGCGCTCGAATACGTGCGCGTCACGATGGTCGACGCTCCCGAAAGATTTTCATCTCCTGACCAGGAGTACGTGTACGTACCGGCGCCCCCCGTCGCTGTGGCGCTCCAGGAGACCGAACTGCCGATTTGAACGGAAGCTGGTGAGGTAAAGCAGGAACCGTCAAGTGCGGGCGGCGGAGGGGATATGGCCGGAATTTTGTCGAAAGCGGCGCAGAGCGGAAAAACGCTATTTGCGGAAACGGCGTCGGCGGAACCGGGGAAAGCGTGCTTGCCGATGACTTTCGTTGCGGCAGAGGCGAGGGTCAAAAAGTTCGGAGTATCGTTGACAACTTGTGTCAGAGAAGCGGCCGCGACATTGTCCGCGAGGTCATTGATGACGCTCGAAGCGGCAAGTTCGCCGGAAGCGTTTACGACGCTCGCGTACCACTGCTCATTCGGTTGGCTGATCGCGGTGCGGCCGAGGTAGCCGTCCCAGGACGACAGGGTAACTTTATATTTCCCAGCCGCGAGATTGACCGCCACCGGGGAATTGGAGGAGGCGCAACCGGCAGGGTTAAGGTAAGAGCAGAGTTTTTCGCTTCCCGAAAAATTAACGATTATTCGGTCTGGTGCGCTCTGAATCGGACAAGCCGGGCGGGTGGGTCCGGGGATGGGATCAGCGGATATGCTTCCAGGCAGTATTGCCGTGGCGGCGAGAGCAAGGAGCCATATCGTTAAAAAGGATATAGTTTTCATTTTATACGCCATCGGTTAATTGAGTTTGCTGCACGAATTCTGCAGTCACCACAAATCGGTCTTCCTTTTTTCCGAATGTGTTACAAGTTGAAAGCGTGAGCATTTTCCTTTCGGTTGAAAAGGTTACCCGGGCTTCGTCTGCTTTCACGCGTGATACGCCGGTAACGGCGTATTCGTACACTTCGTCTCCAGCGTAGAGTTTAATTGTGTCGCCGACGTTTAGCGTACTCAGTTTATTGAATGCTCCATACGCTTTGTTGCGCACGTTTGGAATGCCCGTTGAGTGTCCGAACAAAAATATATTGCTGTTTTCGTTCAAGTATCCGGAACCCGGATATTGCGCCACTCCTCTCTGAAGCGCTTCATCGAGCACGTTCGTGTCGGCGGTTTCCGGGTGAACAATCGAAGAAACAACGCCTATGGCCTCTATCACGATTTTCTCCGGCTTAATGTTCTCAATCGCTGGCGTCGCAACTTCGTATGAAAGAGCGGCGGCCGTCTTGTTCACCGCATAACCTTGGGGCAAAACTGTTTGCTCATTCGCCGCGTTTTCGGTAGCGTTAAAAAAATGTAAAACCGTATCGGTCATATGGCGGATATCCCTTGGCGCGACACCAAACGATGAGAGGATAACGAGCAATGTTGCAAAAAGCAAGAACCACGCCGCTGTAAACTGATAATAATTCATATGTTGTTCTCATGCGCCCTCTCTTTATTTATCGGATGTTCCGACATTTACTTTAGAAGGGTATTATACGTACTACGCGCTATCTTGTCAAGATTTGCCACGGCGCCATAACGCTTATCCCGGGAGAGGGTATTCATATCGAGGAATATTGACGATCTAACTTATATGATATATAATACTGCCGCTTTCTTACTTCATTGATTAAAGGATTTTATGTACGAAACAACCAATCCTCCTCTTGAAGTACAGTCATATTCAAAAAGCAGAACAGCGGAAATTTTTACCGTGCGGAACGTTGGCATCTTTTTTCTTGGTCTTCTTACTGGCTGGGGCGCGCTTAACATCTCTGGCGCGCTTAATTCTTCCTCGCCTTTTTCTTTTTCCGCTATCGCGGCAGTGGTCGGAGGGCTTGGCGATTTTTTTGCGAATAACGAAGCATTTACCATTACACCAAGCAATTCCCTGCCTACTTCCGGGGATCTCTTCACGCTCGTAATCAAGAATGCGGATAAGCGTGACGCAGACGGACAATATACGCTTGGATATCCGTGCGTCTCCGCCATGAAACTGGAGCGCTTTCATCGCAACGCGGTGGAGGAACTTTCGTGCGGGCAGCGAACAATTCTTGGCAGGGCGGATCTTACCGGTGTAACGCTTAGAATAACGCACAGCGCGAGCACGACACTTGATGTTCCGATAACCCTCTTCTTTGAAGAATCAAACAACGGCGCAGAAGAACCGCTTTTTGCTCAAACGCTTGTTATCGTCGCTCCTTCCCGTAGCATTGTTATCGTAGCGGAAAGTGCGAGCACGAGTGCGGCAAAAAATTCAATCGCGGGGGCTGCTACCGCGGTCAACTCCGTGCCCCGGAAGATTCCTTCGCGGAGTAACAACGCCGCGAGAGCGGCTGCTCCCACCGATAGAGGTGCAGTAGTGACCGTTCCTGCGACGGTTGGCGCGCCCAAAGCAGGAACAAAGACGGAGAAAACCGTCGTGTATTATTCCACTGGACCAACCTCTTCCAATCCGGACGGAGTGATCGATTTGGAGGCGAGAATTCTCGAAATCGGATACGTGGACAAGGCGACGAACGTGTTTACGGCAAGTTCGTCTCCCTCTGCAAATCTTCGCGTTGCCGTCAGGTTTGAAGTTATTAACAAAGGAACCAAAGCATCGGGTTCGTGGTCTTTCAATGCCGTACTCCCCACGTTGCCATTCCACATTTACTCTGGAGACTCGCAGCTATCACTCATGCCGAGCGAGAAAATTGAGTTCGTGCTTGGGTTTGACAGCATAGAGCGCAAGAAAGACGCCGAGTTCATCGTCAACGTTGACCCCACGGGAAGAGTCGTTGAATCCGATGAATCCAACAACATCGTGAAGGTCATGATTCACCCCGCGTTCTAGGAATAGCTGATTAGCTTGCTAGTTTTCTGGCTGGTTGTCTTTTCTATAAGAGAATGCGCTTTCTAACAGCTAAAAGCTGGCAGCTAGAAGCTAACAGCTCTTCTTCTAGTTCCATTTGATTTCTCCTTTCCCCAGCGCACACAGGTAGGCGTTGGCTTGGCTGAAGTGTTTGCATCCGAAAAAACCGTTTTGCGCGGAAAAGGGCGATGGATGCGCGGCTTCCAGTATCAAATGTTTTTCGAGGTTAATAAGTTCGTTTTTCTTTCGAGCATAATTCCCCCACAGGAGGAATACGAGGTGCTCTTTTTTATCCGAGAGCGTCCGTATCACCGCGTCGGTAAATATTTCCCATCCTTTTCCTTGATGCGAGCCGGCCGTGTGCGCCCGCACAGTGAGCGTCGCATTGAGAAGAAGCACGCCTTGTTTCGCCCAGCTCTTGAGATTGCCGTTCTTCGGCACTCCGCCGCCGATGTCATTTACGATTTCTTTGTAAATGTTTTGGAGGGATGGGGGCATGGCGATACTCTCCGGCACCGAAAAGCAGAGCCCATGCGCCTGTCCGTCGCCGTGGTACGGGTCTTGCCCGAGAATGACCACTTTCACCGCTTCGAACGGAGTGAGCTCGAAGGCGTTGAAAATGAATTTCGGGGGAGGGAAAACTTTTGCCGAGAGATATTCGCCGCGCACAAAGTCGGTGAGCTCCTTGAAATACTCTTTCTCAAACTCGGTCCTAAGCGCCTCCTTCCACGTCGGCTCTATCCTAATATCTTTCATAGGTGAAGCATACCTCTTACTTCTCCCTTAATAAAGGGAGCACTCGTCTCCGAGGAGGGATGTATTCGTATTTGACTTTTGCATAACCGTTGTATATACTTCGGTTGTATGAAAACAGTGTTAAACGTAAAAGTTGATCCAAAGGTAAAGAAGGCAGCCAAAGCAGCGGCGCTTGAACTGGGGCTCCCCCTGTCTCTTGTCGTAAACGAGAGCCTTAAACGCTTCGCGTTACAAAAGGCGATTACTTTTTCCGCGCCTCTGAAACCGAATAAAAAGCTGGCACGGTGGATTAAGGCGGCGGAACGGGATTTGAAAGCAGGGCGGAATATTTCACCTGTGTTTAGTAACGTGGAAAAGGGTATCGAATGGCTTCATTCATGACTCGGCTTGTCTTTAGTATCCGCTTCAAACGGATGTATCGTAAACTTTCCGTCAAACGGCGACGGATTTGCGGCGAACGGATTCGTCTCTTCGCCAAAGATCCAAGGCATCCATTGCTGAACATACATTCGCTGGGTGGAGAATACGCCGGTTGTTTCAGCATCAACATCACTGGCGATATTCGTGCTGTGTGATGCATAATTGGCGTCAATGCCGCGCACTTCATCGCCATCGGTATCCACTCTGAACTGTACGGTTCGTAGCATTTTCATTTTTCCTGTGCTAATTTTGTAGCGATGGCGACTGTGGTGTAATAGCAGCACGGGAACCTGTGGAGTTCCAAGATCCGGAGCATAACCGGACCGTCGCCCAGTACAACAAGAAAGCAGTTTCCGCTCATTCTCGAGTGGTCTTTTCTCCGACTGACTTCCAGATAATTTCAAACTGCTCGTGGTGCATCGCCACGATGCTTTTGTAGTAGATACACTTAGCGAATAGTGCACACGAATTATAAGAATATAGGACTTACGCATTTCTTCCTTTTCTGTCATTCCCGTCCCCGGTCAGGTCGAGGGCAAGCTACGGCGGGAATCCAGTATTTGGCCGTTTTTTAACGCCCTGGATTCCCGTTCCCCGCCTTCGCGAGGACAAGCTTCACGGGAATGACACCGATTGCGTAAGTCCTAGATATAGTGCACACGAATGGAAACACCCTGCGCTTGTGCACAGGGTTCAGTCGGAGCGACCGGACATGGGTCTAACCTGCCTGCGTCGCGGACGACGCGACAGGCAGGCGCCCTGCGGTGTCGCTCCTAATTTTTTCTGCTTTGTCATAGAGATGGTTACAAAACTATTTTTAAGCGAAATTTAGGACTTTTTGTTCGAGACGAGGAAAGCCAGCAAAATGATTGAGGCGTAGCTCGGCTACGACGAAAATCATTTTGCGCCAGCTTGACGAAGTATCGGACAAAAAGGACAAATTGCAGCAAGAATAGTTTTGTAACCATCTCATAGTACAATGTCTCTTATGGCATACCACGAAACCAATAGCGCCGATGCGGCAGGCGAACCGCGTGAACGCATGGAGTATCCGTGGCACGCAAGTTCTCCGCGCGACATACTAAAACACTTGAGCACGACCGAGATGGGACTCTCTGCGACAGAGGCGGCGCGCCGCCTCTCGCGTTATGGCCCAAACACATTTCCCTCGGGCGCGACAGACACGCTTGTTGTCATCTTTCTTCGGCAATTCAGAAGTCCGCTCATCTATGTCCTCGTTGCCGCAGCGTTCGCCGTAGCGCTCATGGGAAGCGTCGTCGATGCGGCGGTTATTTTCGCCGTGCTCCTCTTTAACGCTCTCATCGGCACGATTCAGGAGGGTCGCGCGCAAAATACGCTTCTTGCGCTTCGTCGTTTCACCACCACTCGCGCGACGGCGCTTCGCGGCGAAAAGGAAGTCATCCTCTCCGCCAGCGACCTTGTACCCGGCGATATCATGGTTCTCCAGAGCGGAGAGAAGATTCCCGCCGACGCGCGACTCCTTTCGGTAACCGGACTCAAAATCGACGAGGCCTCTCTCACCGGAGAATCCGTTCCTGTGGAAAAGACGGCGGACGCTATCTCAATTGCAACTCTCCCGCTTGCGGAGCGGCGCACCATGGTGTACCAGGGAACCTATGCGGTGAGCGGAAGCGCCCGCGCCATCGTCGTGGCAACGGGAACGGAGACGGAGTTCGGCCGCATCGCGAAAACCATTCAGGAGATTGACACCGAAATCCCGCTCAAAAAAGACATTCGCACGCTCTCGCGGCTGATTATCGCACTCGTTGCGGTAATCGGCGTCGGCATCTTTCTTCTCGGCACGGTACAGGGCATGCTTCTGCGGGACCTCATTGCGACCATCATAGCACTCGGCGTTTCCATCATTCCCGAAGGACTGCCGATGGTGCTCACTCTCGTCCTGGCGACCGGAGTATGGCGCATGAGCAAGCAAAACGCCCTTGTCAAACGGCTTCAGGCCGTGGAGGCGCTCGGACAGACCCGCGTCATTGCCGTGGACAAAACCGGCACCATCACCCTCAATGAAATGACCGTAGAACGAATCATTGTCGGAGAGAAGAGCTTTACCGTTGCGGGAAAGGGGTACGAACCGCAGGGAGGATTCTTTTATAATGGCGCGCCAGTTGAGCCGTCGCTTCATAAGGAACTACTTCTTGCCGGACGAGTCGCGGCGTTTTGCGCAAACGCGCGGGTCAGTTACGATGAGGCAGAAAAGATATGGCGCGTTTCGGGCGACCCCACCGAGGCCGCGCTCCTTGTCTTTGCGACGAAGACAGGCTTCAACCAAGAGATACTTCGCGCCGAGTCGCCGCCGCTCTTTGAACTCCCGTTTGATTCCGCGTACAGATACCACCTCATGATTCATCGCGTTCGCAGGGCGCGCTTTCTCACTGCCGTTGGAGCGCCGGAGAGCATCCTTCCCCTCTGTCGCAGCGCGTGGGAGGGGGACGCCGTCCACGACTTTACTCCCTCACTTTGCGCGCGAAGCGAAGAAGTGGGCGTCCACCTCGCGCGAGAGGGCTTTCGCGTGCTCGCCTGTGCCATTCATCGAAACGCGCCGGCGGCAGTGTTTCCGAAAAAGATGCCGCCCCTTACTCTTGTCGGATTTTTCGGCATGCGCGACCCGCTCCGTTCTGAAGTCCCCGAAGCCATGCGGAAGGTTCGCGAAGCGCATCTGCGAGTCATCATGCTGACCGGCGATCACACCGAGACCGCCTTGGCCATTGCGCGCGAGGCGGGCATTGCGCGCAGAGGAGAGGAGGCGCTTACGGGACAGGATATAGACACTATGAGCGAGCGGGAACTTGCTATCCGAGTCGGTGACACATCGGTATTCGCGCGCGTGACGCCAGAGCACAAGCTTGCAATTATCCGCGCTTTCAAAAAGCGCCGCGAGATTATCGCCATGACCGGCGACGGCGTAAACGACGCGCCGTCGCTTGTTGCCGCAGACCTCGGCGTTGCCATGGGGAGAATCGGCACTGAGGTGGCGAAGGAGGCGGCTGACATCGTGCTTCTGGATGACAACTTCGGGAGCATTGTTTCCGCGGCGGAGGAGGGGCGAAGCATCTACCGTACCATCAAGAAAGTCATTCTGTATCTTTTTTCAACGAGTCTCGGCGAAGTCGGTACGATTGTCGGCGCCATGCTCATTGGCCTGCCACTTCCGCTTCTTCCGACGCAGATTATCTGGCTTAACTTTGTGACGGACGGGTTTCTGACGGCCGCGCTTGCCATGGAACCCAAAGAGAAAAAGCTGCTTTTGTTGCCGTCTCGGCGGTCGAACCATTTTTTTGTTGACCGCCTTATGGCGCTCCGCATGATTCTCATGGCGCTTGTCATGAGTGTGGGGACACTCATTCTCTTCTCGAGCCGTCTCGGCGGAGGAGTTGCGAAAGCGCTCACCATCTCGCTCTCGGCGCTCGCGGTCTTCCAGTGGTGGAATGCGTGGAACTGCCGACACGAGCGCGAGTCAATCTTCAGCGGACGGCTCCGTGCCAATCGTTGGCTTATGGGCGCAACGATGGTCGTCGTCTTGCTTCAGCTGCTTGCGGTGTACCACCCCGCGCTTCAACGCATTCTCCACACGGTTCCGCTTTCTCTCGCGGACTGGGGCATCATCATCGCCGCAGCAACCTCTATTTTTGTTGTTGAAGAGGCGCGCAAATGGCTCATGCGCCGCGGCGGCGCAGGAACTGCATCCTGATATACTATGAGATGGTTACAAAACTATTCTTGCTGCAATTTATCCTTTTTGTCCGATACTTCGTCAAGCTGGCGCAAAATGATTTTCGTCGTAGCCGGGCTACGCCTCAATCATTTTGCTGGCTTTCCTCGTCTCGAACAAAAAGTCCTAAATTTCGCTTAAAAATAGTTTTGTAACAATCTCTATATATACTATGGGTATGGTTTTTCACACGCGAGCGAAGAAACGGTTAGAGAGCGATGCATGGAGCATCGTGTTGAGCTTTGTAATCGCATGGTTTCTTATCCGTTCCGGCATTCTTGAAGACATCCTTTCAGGCGGGGGGTTCGTATGGCAATCCCTCGTCGGCGGTTTTTTCTTCACCTCGCTCTTTACGCTCGCGCCCGCGATGGCGGTACTCGCGGAGCTCGCCACATCCGCGCCCCTCTACGCCGTCGCCTTTTTTGCCGCGCTCGGCGGCATCGCGGGCGACCTCGTGCTTTTCAAGGTGTTTCGCAAGCATCTTTTGCAAGATGTCAAATTGATTCTGCGTGAGGTGAAATGGCGAATACCCGTCATCACCGCGGCAACAGCTGTGTTTCATTCGCGTTTTTTTCGGTTCCTGACCCCGCTTTTCGGCGCATTTCTTCTCGCCTCGCCGCTCCCCGACGAACCGGCGCTCGCGCTCATGGGACTCTCGCGCATTTCAATTCCACGCCTCATTGTCGTCTCATTCATACTCCACTTTATCGGGATTCTCGCGCTCGCGGGAGTCATCCGTTTATTCTAAACCAAGGACTATCCTATGTATCCGACACAGGATAGTCCTTGAAAGCCACTAACAAAGCCAAGAGAAACAATGTTGTATTTTTACATGTATAAACTTCGGAACAAAAAACTCATTGTCTTTGATTTAGACAAAACCCTCTCGGAGAGCAAACAGCCGATGGATGATGAGATGGCGGCGCTCCTCTCATCGCTTTTGGAATTGAAAGAAGTTTCCGTCATCTCCGGCGGGTCGTTCACGCAATTTCAGAAGCAGTTCACTTCTAAACTTACCAACGGAAAACTTACAAACTTGTACCTGTTTCCCACATGCGGTTCCGCGTTCTATAGGTATGGGAAGGCGGGATGGGAGAACGTGTATACCGAGATCCTCTCGGATGAGGACAAACGCCGCATTTTTGAAGCTTTTGGGAAGATGTTTGCTGAAGTTGGTTTTGTGCTCCCGGAGAAGGTATATGGCGAATTGATTGAAGACCGGGCGACGCAGGTTACCTTTGCTGCCTACGGCAGCCAGGCTCCGCTTCCGCTTAAATCCGCATGGGACCCCGATCGAGCGAAGCGCCTTGCGATGATCGCCGTATTGCAGAGGCTCATTCCGGAGTTTGAAATTCGCACCGGCGGGACCTCTTCCATTGATGTGACGCGAAAGGGAATTGATAAAGCATACGGCATCCGCCAGATGGAAAAGCATCTTAACATTCCGATTCGAGACATGGTGTTTATAGGCGATGACTTGGGAGAAGGAGGCAACGACCATCCCGTGATTGCGACCGGCGTAGAGATTGTGGAAGTGACAGGACCGGAACATACGAAAAAGATTATTCGGAGTATGATAAAATAAATCCCAAATCCCAAATCCCAAACAATATCAAAATCCAAAAGCAAAGAAATCTCAAATACTGCTGTCTAGAAGTTTGAGTTTAGGACTTAGAATTTGTTTGGAATTTGGTGCTTGTAATTTGTGATTTTAAACGATATGCAACGGATAACTAAGGCAATCATACCAGTGGCGGGACTCGGCACCCGTTTTTTGCCCGCGACTAAAGCGGAGCCGAAGGAGATGCTTCCCATCGTGGACAAGCCCGTGGTGCAGTATCTCGTGGAGGAAGCCGTCGCATCGGGGATTACGGATATTATTTTCATCACCGGCCGAGACAAACGCACGATTGAGGACCACTTTGATGTCGCACCCGGATTGGAGCGCACACTTGAGGAGAAAGGGAAAACGGAAGCCGCAAAACTCGTGCGCGACATCTCAAATCTTGCCCGTTTTGCCTATGTCCGCCAGAAGTATCCGCGCGGCGATGGAGACGCGCTCCTCACCGCCGCGCATTTAATCGGAGACGAGCCGGTGGCGGTGCTCTTTGGAGATGATTTGATATTGAGCAAAACCCCTGCGCTTAAACAACTTATTTCGGTATACAAAAAATACGGGGGACCAATCGTCGCGCTCGCGGAAGTCCCCCCCGAAGTCGTCCCGACCAAAGGCATCGTAAAGGGAGAAAAAGTGGACGCTCGCGTGGTGCGGATACGAGAGACGATCGAAAAGCCAAAGTTAAAAGACGCCCCGTCAAATCTCGCGGTGGTTGGGAAATACATCATTACGCCGGATGTTATGCGAATGCTTGCGAAGGTTAAGGCCGGTTCCGACGGGGAACTCCGTCTCGCGCACGCGCTTGATGCTGTGGCGAGAAAAGGGGATGTCTACGGCGTTAAGCTTGAAGGCGAGTGGCTTGATTGCGGCTCCAAATTCGGCTTTCTCAAGGCGACCGTTCGTTTCGGTTTGGAGCATCCCGAAACACGGAAAGAGTTTAAAGAGTTTTTGAGGACGCTTTCGTAACCCATATATGTCGGCTGAAAACGAACGGGTCTTTACACAAGTGTTTGCGGTTGCGGGCGCGATTATCGAACGCGACGGCAAGTTTTTGCTGGTAAAAGAGCATCATCCCGGACACCGTGCCCACGGCAGGTGGAATCAGCCAGCCGGATGGATTGATGTGGGGGAGCGCCCCGCTGATGCCGTTGTGCGTGAAGTTCGTGAAGAAACCGGACTACTGTTTACCCCGACACATCTTTTAGGCATATATTCGCTCGTAAAAGAGAACGAAGGCCGCGTCGATACGCCGCGAGTGAGGCGCCACTCGCTCAAACTCATCTTTTTTGGTACCGCTAGCGGAGACGCGGAAGGATTTTTGATGAATGAGATAAGCGAGACAAAATGGTTTTCTCCTGAGGAAATCTATGCCATGAACGGCACGATGCTTCGGGATATGGACATCAAAAAAGAAATTCGAGATTATCTTTCGGGAAAACGCTACTCGCTTGACATCATTTCACACACAACACAGAAGTAATATACGCCGGTAGTTGACATCACCTAGGCGCATTTGCTACACTTTACCCAAGTAAAGAGGAGCCATTGCATCATCATGAGAGGGAATAAAGCAAACGTGGTTAAGGCAGTAATCTTTGATATAGACGGCGTCCTCCTCGATTCTTTTGAGGCCAATTTGAAATTTTTCCAGAACTTAATGAAGAAAACAGGATATCGTCCGCCGACCCGAAAAGAGTTTTCGGCGCTGTTTCATTTGAGTATGATGGATACGATACGGGAACTTACGGAATCTATTTCTGAAGAAGAAATCAAAAAGATATGGGAACTCGGACGCAGTCGCAAAGTTGAATATGATGTTGAACGATTGACAATGCCAGATACAGCGGAAGAAGTTGTAAAAGAATTGGATAAGCAATATCTGCTCGGGATTGTTACGAGCAGGGTCAAAGAGAGTGTGTACGAGTCTCCCAAACTCGCGAAACTAAAAAGATATTTCAAGGTTGCGGTTTCGTATCAAGACACCGCTAACCACAAACCGCATCCGGAGCCGTTGCTTCTTGCGGCACAGAAACTAAAAGTGCAGCCGGAAGAATGCGTCTATATCGGCGATGTAGAAAATGATGTTACAGCCGCGCGGGCAGCGGGGATGAGAGTCATCATCTATTCTAAAAATCAGCTTAATCACGCTGATGCTCGCACCTCTTCATTTTCTAAATTGCCGAGACTAGTAGCTTCTTTACAATGACTACATGAAAATCACCAAGCTTGGACACTGCTGCCTACTAATTGAAGAATCGAGACTTAAAATACTAACCGACCCTGGAATGTTCTCCACGTCTCAAAACGAGATGAAAAGTATCGATGTCATTTTGGTTACGCATGAGCATCAAGACCATTTGCATATGGATTCACTAAAAGCGGTGTTGAGGAATAATTTGAAGGCAAAGGTAATTACGAATCGCGGAGTCGGCAAACTTCTGGAAAAAGAGGGAATCGGCTATGAACTTCTTGAAGACAAGCAAGGCAAAACTATTTCCGGCATCCTGCTTGAAGGTTTTGGCGAAAAGCACGCGACTATTTATCAGGATTTTGGGCAGGTCGTAAATACGGGCTACTGTATTGCCAGTCGTTTCTTTTACCCTGGCGACGCTTTTTACAATCCAGGGAAACCTGTCGAGATACTCGCTCTACCGGTTGCCGGCCCATGGCTCAAACTAGAAGAAGCAATTGATTACGCGACACTCCTCAAACCAAAAGTTTGTTTTTCCGTTCACGACGGCATGCTAAAATTTATTGGTCCAACCCACAAAGTACTGCACACGTTCCTCCCGACTGTGGGTATCGAGTTTCGCGATGCCGTTAAAGACATCGAACTTGTATTCTAATCC
>MHSB01000039.1 GCA_001821155.1 Candidatus Taylorbacteria bacterium RIFCSPLOWO2_01_FULL_50_130
GCGAGCCGGCGCCGCCATGCGCAATAACCGGAATCGGCGCACGACTGGCTATGCTTCGCGCAAGTTCGATGTCAAATCCCTTTTTCGTGCCATCTCGGTCAATGGATGAGATGAGTATTTCTCCCGCGCCAAGTTTTATGCCGCGCTTTGCCCACTCTATCGCGCCAACGCCGCTGTGTTCCCTTCCGCCGTCCGTGTACGCCTCATACGAGCCGCCCTCCTGTTTCTTCGCTTCAATGTAGAGCACGATGCACTGCGAGCCGAATTCTCGCGCGGCCTCGCGAATGAAATCCGGGTGCGACACACCGAAGGTGTTAATGGCGACTTTGTCCGCTCCGGCGCGAAGCGCGTTATTGATGTCGTGTATGGAGCGAATCCCGCCACCGACCGTCACCGGGATAAAGATATCTTCGGTAACGCTTTTGAGCAATTCAAAATCCAGGTTGCGCTGATAGAGACTCGCGACAATATCAAGGTATATCAGTTCGTCGGCGCCTTCCTGGTAGTAGCGCGCGGCAAGTTCTTTAGGATTCCCAACTACCCGAAGCGCTTCAGTGTGCACCGGCTTCACGACATTTGGGCCTTTAACATGGAGCGTGGGGATAATGCGGATATTTTTGCTCATATGTTGGGGGCTTTTCTCGCGGCAAAGAGGTATGTATAGTATAATCGTCGACTATCCGAAAAAGTCACTCGTTGGCCGGCATGAATCTCGTAGTAGAATTATGAGTGGCGAAATATGGGGAGAATGGAAATAGTATGAATAAGATACGATTTAACAGCAAGTTTTTCATGAAAGGTGACGTATGTCTCCGCCAGAAGACAACTCGCAATTTCACTACGGGATGAACCGCAAACCAAAAATCTGCTTTTTTCTCCAGCGAAGCTACGCCTTCACCGGTCACGCGCTTGCCGTGTGGCTCCAGGAAAAATACGGCGTCACCGAGTTTTGCTCGTACACCGGCGTGCGGCGTATGCATGAATTCTTAAAGTCCCAGAAGGATATTTTGTATACCGAATTGCTCCTTGATGAGGACGTGCACAATCGGTACAAGAATGAAAAACTGGACCTTTCGTATTTGCGTGCTCTTGAAAAAGAATATGGAATTCCGAACCTTTGGCCCTATCTTACCGTGGACCGGGAAATCATGAGCAATCAGGCGGCCCGGGAATATCCCTATAATACACCGCGCTACACCCACGACGAAATGCTGCGCATTCTCCAGGTTACCGCGAAAGCCGTCATTGATTTTCTCGACCGAGAAAAACCGGATGTAGCGGTGTTTTCTGTCATCGGAGCGGTGCCGAGTTTGCTTCTTTATCACATCGCCAAAAAGAGAGGCATTCGAATCGCGCACATACTGACCGTCTCACTCAAAGACCGGTTCGCCGTAAGCGAACGCTATGACGTCTTCACGGACGCGGAGAAAATCTTTGCGCAAAATCTGGCGAATAACAGAAAAGGCCGCTACTATGATGAAGCAAAAAAAGTGGTCCGGCATTTCAGGGAAACCCCGCATCCATATGACCCGAAACGCTCTGCCGCAGGACAGCCGATACATCGCGGGAAGCAGCTGCGTTTTCTCTGGCCGGCAAATTTTCTTCGATCGCTACGTTGGTTCGTCAAGATGCTCTATTTATACATGACGGGAAACGCCCGAGAGGACTACACGACGGTAAGTCCCTGGAACTACGCCAAAGACCACACCAAGAGAAAATTGCGAAATCTTGTTGGCGTTTCCGACTTGTATGATACATACCTGCCGAATGAGCCGCATGCGTTTTTCGCTCTTGGCTATGAGCCGGAGATGAGTCTTTCGCTCCTAGCGCCTTTTGCCGACCAGCTCTATCTCATACGGCAGACGGCTCGTTCGCTTCCCGTCGGCTGGAAACTCTATGTCAAGGAACATCCTGAAATGGTGCCGTATCGGCCGCGTTCGTACTACAAGGAACTCAAAAAAATCCCCAACGTCCGGCTGATGAGCCCGTCAATTGACGGCACGACGCTTGCCGCAAACGCCAACCTTATCGTAACGGTCACCGGTTCCGCGGCATGGGAAGGGGTGCTCCTTGGGAAACCCTCCATCGTGTTCGGCAACCGTTTCTTCAACATTCTCTCAATGGTGAAAAAATGCGCGGAGATAGAAAACCTGCCGTATCTCGTCAAGGAACAAATTGAAGATTTCCATTACAACGAGGAAGAACTTCTGCAATTTATCGCGGCAATTTTGGAAGATTCGGCCTCGCTTAAGTTCATCGAGCTCTGGGAGCAGGAGTACGACAGCGTGAAGAAAAAGGAAGGGCTTGAGCCGCTGGCGGACCTTATTGCGAAAAAGATTGGACTTGCCGCCACATCAGCTAGTTAGCTTGCTAGCTGATTAGCGGTCTAGGTATTTTTCTAAACAGCTAGGAAGCTCATCTATGATTTCCCAATTCCGCATACTCTACCGACGATTCGTTCACTTTCCCGCGCTGGACCACGCCATTTACGCGGCGCTTGATTTTCTGACGGACGCCTTCGCCCGCGCGGTGCGCTTTTCCTTTCCTGAAAACTACATACGCCGATGGAAGCTCAATATGCTCTCCGGGCTTTATGAGCCGGAGACATACAAACTGTTCAAGCACACAATCATGCCCGGAGAAACTATCGTGGACATCGGAGCGCACATCGGATACTTTACTCGGCTGTTTTCAAGACTTGCCGGGAGAGATGGCCGTGTCTTCGCCTTTGAGGCCGACCCGACGAATTTCGTTTTGCTTGCGCGAAACACGCGTGGCTATAAAAACGTGCGAATCGCTCAAATAGCCATTACCGACAGAATCGGCATTATAGATTTTTACCACTATGACGATAAGAGCGGCGCGCATTCAACACTTCCAAATGTGCCGCTTGATTTCGTGAAGCGCAAAATTACGGTGGGTTCAACGACGCTCGATTCATGGCTTCTGAAAAATAGCGTCTCAAAAGTTGACGTGATTAAAATGGATATTGAGGGCGGCGAATCAGCAGCACTCCTCGGCATGAAAGATGCTCTTAAAGGCGCCCGCGTACTGGTGACCGAATTCGCGCCGGCGTGGATTGCGGCCGCGGGAAGCACGCCGCTTGCGTTCCTGAAAAACATCGAGAAACACGAGTTTGAAATCTCCGCCGTAACTTCAGGCGGACTTGTCAAGCTCTCTCCGGTCAAAGACGACAGTTTTCTGACGCTCCTCCCCAAGACAAGGAGCGGTTCGCACGCTAGCGAATTCATCAATCTTTATTGTGTCAAAAAATAACCAAACATCATACCAACAATCTCAAGTATGTTGGTATGTTGTGTAACACTAGATTGCAGACGTTAGCGTGTGTTCTAATCGTTTTGCAAGTGTACCCGCATCCAGCTCTCCGGCGCGGGCAAGAGCTTCCCTTGCTAGCGTGACGCGAAGTTCCCTACTTTCCCCTAGCTTTTCAATCTGTCGCGCGAGTTCATCCACGTTATCGTTGTGAAAAGTCAGCGCGGAACTTTTCGCCAACCACTCAAGCGCGCCGCCGCCAGGAATGATTGAAGGAAGTCCAAAAGCAAACGCCTCCGTAAGTACCGCCGAGCCGTACTCAATCCACCATTTTGGAAAGATGAAGACATGGGCTTCTTTGAAAAATTGATAGAGCTTTTCTTTTTCCACCCATCCGGAAAAGAAAATCGTTTCGGATAAGCCAAGTTCCTTCGTGAGTTTTTCAAGTCGTTCTTTCTCCTCTCCCCCGCCGGAAAGAATCAGACGATAGTTCTGCCTGTTCCTCACATTTGAAAGCGCGCGGATTAAAATATCAAATCCCTTTTCCGGAAGCATGCGCCCCGTGGCGAGAAGACTGATGCGCAGAGCGGTCTTTTGATGTTTTTCAACACTCGAAGCTGTTACGCCAAACCGCTCAATAATCCCGCGAGTTTCTATAAAGTCCTCAATGACGGCATTTGGCTTATCTTTGCCGATGCCGAAATTATGATACATCCTCTGCACCTGCGGCGTGTTGAAAATGAACGCGTCTAGGTGATTAGCAATAGGCACGCCGATAAAATGCTCAATGACGTACCGCATGCTCTTCTTGACGCGCTTGAGAATGGACGGACGCGCTGCATTTCCGGACGCGTCAGCCCAAGCGTTGAGTCGCACATTAAAAAACCCGACCGCCGGCACCTTTCCGCCCAAGAGGCGATATGCGCCCGCTCCATAAAGAAACATGTGTCCATCCATATAGAACACATCCGCGTCTTTTGAGAATTCTTTGAGAATTGTGTGCACGCCGAGCTGAATTCCGAGAAGACCACGCCCTTTTATGTTTCGCTCAAAGACAGCGTACGGCACAGCGCAGGGAATCCTATTTTCATTTGAAAACGCGGTAACGACCGTCACCTTGTGTCCAAGCTCCACAAGTCCTTTTGCCTTGAGGTGCAGATCAACGACGGAGCCGCCGATTGGAGCGCCAGTATCCTCAAATTTTAATTTGGAGGTGATGAGAATAATCTTCACCAAACTAGAGTAACAAAAAGGGCGAGGAACGCAATGCGTTCCACGCCCTAAAATCTGAACCAAGAGCTTATATCCACCCCTTCCAAAAGAACAGAAGTCGTGCGCACAACTCTCTCCCGTATGCGAGAAGCAACCCGCCCGGCACTCGCGCCGCTACGCGAACCGAAAAGTACAAGCTGTTTCGGTCCATGTAGTCGAATTGGCGAGGTGTCGGCAGTGGAATGGGAAGCACTTCAAATCCTTCCTTTTCCATAATCCATTTCACCCTCGGCATATGGAACGGGGTGGTGAGCGCGAGCGCGAGTGCCGGAAATTGTCCTCTTTCTATAAGCCAGCGTTTTTGCGCTTCAACCACCATCTTTGAGTTGTACTCCATGGTTGAGCGGTCCATTGGGGTGTCGCAATGCGGTGGGTGTATGACTACGGTGACTTTCACGCCTTTCATTTCCGCCGCCAATACCACCGGAATCGTTGCGAGTATCGGAATATCGGGAAACAAATCGCTGACGTGCTTCAACGCTTCAGCTAGTAATTCATTCCCGCGTCCGGGACGATTCCCCGCCGCCATGCAGATGTCGTGCGTCACAATCACGACTGGTCTTCTGTCAAAGAGGGCGACAGAAATGACTTGCGTAAACTTCTCCCAATTCGGGTATCTTACACGCCACGCGAACAAGCATTTGAGTAGTCTCAATCAAACCTCCTTTCGTTTTGAGGTTCAACCACCAATTCATCCGGAAATGACAGGAGCCCAAGCGTCTCAAATTGGCTCTCGATGTTGGCGACAAGTCGCCTGATTTCGTCAAACATCGGCTTGCCCAACTCCTGCGTCTTCGGCAATCGTAGCCAACTCTCCCACTCCAGTGTGTGCTCAATATCACCGAGCACCGACTTTGGGTCCTTGAATGTCGCGGTCGGGTCTTGCTTCACGATGAACCGCGGGTCAACCGCCAGAATCGTCGGACGAAACTGCGCCGCCCGCAGGAAATGCCACGCTCCGATGTTCGCGAGCCGGTCGGCATCCTTGAGCGTCATGAGCAACGGGCTGTCGGCTGGGTCGTTTCTCTTGGTGTGCTCCAGAACTGCTCGGAGAATGCATAGGTGGCCTGACGGAATGTTCAGACGAACCATTTGCAGATGTCTCGTCAGAACTGGGATGACCTTTTCTTTCGGATACATCCGATCGGTGTTGTGAAGGAGGCCGGTTATCCAGCCTAGGGTAGCTGTTTCCGGGTCTTCTGCAATGAGCTCCGCATATTGCGCTACCATGAGCGCATGATAAAAATCATGCCCGCCGCCCACGGCTCCGCGAGCAATATAGTCTGCTTTTACCGC
>MHSB01000040.1 GCA_001821155.1 Candidatus Taylorbacteria bacterium RIFCSPLOWO2_01_FULL_50_130
CCCACGGCTTCATACACGGTAACTATAGACTGTTTGCGACGGCTCTTCAATGCGGTGCGCGGAGCGCATCGGAAATGTTTTTCATGCGCGTATCCCAGGTATATGCCTCCACCTTTCTTCGCGCACTTTGCGCTAGAGACTCCGCAAGCGCCGTGTCCCCCATTACGAGACGGAGGGCGCGGGCAAGGTCTTTTGCGCTGTTCGGCTCAAAGAACGCCACATCCCTTTCGTTGACAACCTCCTCAAGCGAAGGGAGCCGTGAAGCAACAATGGGGCGCTCTGAAGCCATGTATTCAAAAAGTTTGAGCGGCGAGGTGTAGTGTTCCGAAGCGGTGGAGCCTTTTTTATTCGGAATGACAAGAATGTCTGCCGCTTTGAGATACGCCGGAATGCTTTTGGGCGGCTGGTACCCCAAGAAAAGAGTGTTGCTTCCGCCCCACGCATTCTGCGCCTCGCGCACTTCTTGCGCATTCCCGCCAACCAACACGAAGGAGAATTCATCTCCAAACGCTTTCGCGGCTTCTAGAAAGACATCCACTCCTTTCCAGTCATAGAGAAAAAAACTGCCGGCATACAGCGCTATTTTTTTGTCCGAGGGCAGGCGCAGGGTTTTTCGAGCGGATTCTCTTGAAAACGGAACGCCAAACAACGAGAGGTCAACCGCGTCGGGAGCGATGGCAATCCGCTCTTCCGGCACGCCAATACGCATCAATTCCCTTTTGATAAAACTTGTAAGGACGAAATGTGCGCCGGCTCTCCTAAAGACAGCCCGCCGAAAAGCGTTCATGCTCGCCGGAAAGATGTGCGTCTCCAACGCGAATGCAGGAAAAAACAGCCCCGCCGCGGTTTCGCGCGTGTATATGACTCCATGTTTTCCCAAGGTGTAAAGCCGAGCCGCCGCAAGAAAACTAAAAAGCTCCAGTAGAAAGCCGAGTTTCCCGAAGCGCACGGTATCCAACGCCGGAAGCATCGTGATGGTGAAATCTTTCTCAACCGAATAGTATTCATACGGGTTTCCTTGCATCGGGTTTTTCCGACGCGGAACCAAGAGCTCCACGTTGAGCCCAGCGCGCGCGAGCGCTTCGCAGGATTTCATGATTTGCATGCCGTGCGCCTTTTCCGTCGGAAGACGCGCGTTCGCAATGTAAAAGAGTTTGTTATCTTTCATATAATATCCTTTTATACGGGCTTTGCTCCCTATCAAATACGATTTCGAAATATCTGTCGAGCCGAAGAAAATCCTGAAACAAAGCTTTTGCTTCCCTTTCCGCCTCAATAAATGACACGGGACTTTGCGCAACGTGCCAACGAGCGGCGCGCTCCGGAAGTTGCGGTGTTTCGTTATGTGGCACGCGAATGACGCATTTCTCGTACGGAGCGACACCTTCAAGCGGTAAGACACAGTCGGTATCAAGAAGGAGCGGCACTCTTCCCGCGGAGAGCGCTTCATAAAACCGCTGGGAGGCGTTGGCGTCCCCGCGGACACAAAGCGGGAGAGAAGCGCTTTGCATATTTAGAAGATACTCCGCGCGGACGCGCTGTGGATCGCCGGATACGGAATCTCTATGGAGAGAATACGATGACCGCTCAATGATGTTCGTTTCTATCGCGCTTGATTGCCGTATCGCACGTAACGAGCATCTTCTCCAGACTATCCCTCCAGCGTGAACGCTCGGTGCGGCATCGCCTCGAAGAGCAAGAAGCGACCGAAATCCTCTCCGTTTCACCCACGCTTTAAGGGCTTGCACTCTGCTTCCATACCGCGAGAGACCGCAGAAACCGACTGTAGCGCATTCAGGTTTGTTTTGATGCAAGGAGATTGTCTTTCCCAAATCCTCAACAAAGTACGGCATGACTATTTCCTGCGGCGTTTGATGATGCCGATACACTGACACTCGAAAGAATATCGCATGGGGAGGAAGTCTGGGCGTACGGTCTACAAAGTCGGTATAGTCAAACAGGAGCACTTTCTTTCCTGCTCTCCTTGCGGCATCGTATATGCTAGAGAGGTACGCGGGAGCGTATTTCTCAACAAAAAAGTACTCAAATGGAATCGCGAAAAAATCCGCCGACTCGGGAGATTCCGCAATCTCCACGAAAGGTTTCTGATACGCTTCCATAATGCCACGCAAAAACAGACGCTTTGGCGAAATTTCAAACTTGAAATTCGGCCAAAAGACGAGCGACATTGGAAGATGCAAAGGAGCGCCATTTTGCTCTATGTAAACTCTAACCATGTAAGTTACCTAATCGCCGATTATGCGGCGATACTGAATTTCTTTGCCCACAGCTGAAGAGTAAGTATCGCCCATAGCGGCGTGAGATGATACTCGCCACGAAGATGCGCGTCAAAGAGAGAGCGAACCGCCGTCCAGTCGAAAATTCCTTTTGTTGCCTCCGCATAGTGAGGGGAAAGAACTTCTCGCGCGAATGAAGCAACATGAGGGTACCGAAGCCATTTGGCTCCAGGAGAGAACCATCCGCGCTTGGGTTGATGCAGAAGCTCATCCGGAATACGGCCGCGAAACGCCTTCTTCAAAACAATTTTGGTGCGAAAGAGGGAAACCTTATCGGAGCGCGGGATTGTGTCCGCAAAATCAATGAGCGGAAGGTTAAGGAGCGGCACGCGGGTCTCAAGCGATGACGCCATGGACATTTTGTCGCTCCGAAGGAGCGCTTCATCGGGCAGCCAGCTTTCCCTATCGACTCGCATAAACTTTGTTTCGAACGGCTCTCTCGTATCCGCATCTATCCGCGTGTCCTCATATCCGCGTGAATCCGCGTTTCTGTAAAAGAACCTTTGAGAGAAAAAGTCCCGCGCGGCGGCGGCATGGCACGCGGACAACGCGCAGAGCGGCTCTAGGATGTCTTCCTTCAAAAAGTGGAAGCGTGCATACCGCTCTATTCCGGGAGCCGTGTTGAGCTTCTGTAAGCGAGGGAACAAGGTGTCCAGAGACCCTCGCATTGCCGTTGGCAGAGAACGATAGTATGAGGAAAGAAGCGAAAGCCGATAGCGCTCATACCCGCCGAAGAGCTCGTCTCCCCCATCGCCGCATAACACCACCGCGACGCGTGTTTTCGCGAACCGCGCGAGTCTTAGCATCGGAATAATCGTGGCGTTTGAAATCGGCTCGTCGAGGTGATACACCGCCTCTTCAAACAACGGAATAATTTCTTTCGGAGAGAGGAGCACCTCATGATGTTTTGCGCCAAAATACTTAGCCGTCCTTCGCGCAAGCAGAAAGTCGGCGTTGAACTTCTCCGCCTGTTCTCCCTCTCGGAGTTCAAACCCTACGGAAAACGTTTCCACCACTCCCCTGGCGTGTGCCATGGATTCGAGTATCGCGCTCGAATCAATGCCGCCTGAGAGATACAAACCTACGGGCCGGTCGGAAACAAGCTGCGCTTCCACACTTTTGTGAACCTTCTCCAAAAGCTCCGCCGCCAAAACATTTCTGGACTCTAAAGAAAGCGCGGGTATCTTTTGCGTAGCATAGTGAACTAGTTCAACCTTTCCGTTTTGATGACGAAGAATTTTTCCGGGCAAGAGTTTCTTAATGTCCCTAAACATCGTAAGCGGCGCCGGCACATAATTTAGACGGAGATAGCAATCAAGCGCTAAAGGATTGATACGTCTCGAGACTTTCGCGTCTTTCAGTATCGCCTTGATTTCAGAGGCAAAGATAAGGCGTGTCCCGTCAATATGATAGTACAGCGGTTTTATGCCGACCGGGTCACGGACAAGGCGGAGCATTTTCTCTTTCTCATCCCAGAGCGCAAAGGCGAACATCCCGTTGAGGCGGCTGAACGCGGACTCGCCCCATGCGCTAAAGGCCGCGAGAATCACCTCAGTGTCGCTTTGACTTTTGAAAGGATACGAAGAAAGTTCTTTTTTGAGCTCGCGAAAGTTGTAGATTTCGCCGTTGAAAGAGATGACGTAGCGACCGTCATCACTTTTCATAGGCTGATTGCCGGCATCTGATAGGTCAATGATGGAAAGACGATTATGACCAAGCGTGACGCTCGAGCCGACAAAGGTGCCGCTTCCGTCAGGCCCGCGGTGGGTCGTGACGGCATTCATCTTTTTTATAAGCGTTTCATCGCGCCATGAGAAGCCGTTAATACTGCACATATCGATTAAACCCTTTTTTCAGCAATGAAGTTGTAAGCAAGGGTAAAAATTGAGGGAAAATCGCGCTTGGGGCGCAAGCGTTGCACCAGAGCATCGGCGAGCCACACCAGCGGAAGAAACACGGCGTGACAGACACTCGGAATGAGCGAATCAAGCTGTTCATACGCGGCAAGAAACGGGCCGCGCCCGACCGGGTCAATCGTAATCACGGCAAAACCGTTTCTTGTGAACAGTTCGCGGAGCGCCTCGCCGGTAAAACGCACATAGTCTGCTGGGTCGGGATGCACATTGACTAAAAACGGAATGGAGCCATAGAGCCGGCCGCCGATTTTGAGAAGTCGCTTCACTTCCGTGAGGACTGTATCGTGCGCGTTGAGGTGCTCAAGAATATTGAATAAAAACACTGCGTTTTGCGAAGCATCCTGGAGCGGCACCCTCTCTTTTGCGATATCAAGCACGAAATCGGTGCCGGGACGCGAGATAATGTCGGCTACTTTAATCGCCGCCTCTTTTTTTATCGGGAGAAACCGGTAATGACTTCCGCGACTGCCGCCTCCAATATCAAGAATGTTGCCGGAGATTGGCTCTACACCGAGCCAAAATAGATTGGTCATGGTTCGGCTGACGGCCTTTCCGCGCACCGCCTCTTTGAGCACGGAAAAAAGCGACGGTTTGTATGGAGATGTGGAACTGGCATTAGCATTCATAGAAGGAAAGTATCTTTGAGACAAGCGTGTGGAGATTATGATGCCCCGTCACGTACACTCTGGCGCCTTCATTATACCCAAGTTTCCCCGCTTCGAAGGCACGGGCTACGGCATCGGCTAAATCCCCGGCATTGCCCTGTTCAAACTTAAAAATCCCGGGAATTGATTCGGGAAAAGCCTCGCTTGAGGTAAACACCGCACTGCCGGTGGCAAGCGCCTCGAGAACCGCCTTGTCAACGGCGCCGGTCATACTTGCATGCACAAAAGCGGCGTAGGGAAATCCGGATAATACGCGGGCGTACGAAACGCCGCCGAGGAAAGACACGGAGGATTCAAACTCATCGCGCAGTTCCCGCTCGTAGCGCCGATCTGCTTCGGTTATCGGCTGCCCGATAATTGAAAACTGCGCGTCCGGAAATCTCTTTTTCAGCAGAAGAAAACCAAGAATAAGCGTCCGGAGATCCTTGACCCGAGAAATCCTGCCGACTGTAACTACATGTAGCCCCGGACCCCTTTCTTTGCGCGCGGGAAATAATTTCACGTCAATCCCGTGTCCCGCCACTTCAACTTTTTTGCTGGGAAGACGAAAGCTCTCGGGGGACGCGGTAAAGATTTTGTCAACCAATTTCTCGGCTAGCCGCAATCTCATACTGACTGCCCGATGCACATACCAAAAAGCGCTCTTCTTCCCGAATTTTTTGAGCAAGAAATGCGCGGCAATAACATATTCCGGGCACATATGAAAAAACACGCCGTTTGCGGAAGGGAAATGCTCCCGAAGCAGTTTCCAATACCGCATCAGGCGCTGTATCCGAGACTTTCCCGCCTCCTTTCCGAGAGACAACACTTTGACATTCCCCGGCAATTCGTGAGCGCCGACTTCATTTGCAATAACTACAACGTCCGCATGTTCCGCAAAAGCCGCAAGCCAGCTATGAAAAAAACCGAGATTGTTGTCGGTTACATCAACTTTTTGAGTAACTATCAATATGTTCATGCTTCAACAGCGCGCTTCCTGAAGATAATCAACTTGAGAATAAAAAAGCTTTCGAATGCAAGAAGAATGCCGACGATGACCTGGGCGACCATGTACCCAAAACCGACAACATCCACGAAAAAATACATGAGCGCGGTGTTGATTCCGAGATTAACGACCGCGATGGTAAATGAAAGTGAAACCTGAATGTGCACCCGATCCGTGGAAGCATCCCCAAAGGTCCAAAACTTCTGAAGCGTGAAGCTCACGAAGAAGGCGAAGACGAAAGCAATCGCCGCGGAAAGGAGATAGTGCAGGAAGAAATACTCGGTACCTACATAGAGAAGGCCGAGATCAACGACGGCAGAAGTTCCTCCCGATGCAATAAAGCGACCGACGCGCGCGTACCTGCGAACATGGGGCGCGAGTCTCGGCAGATGCCGATCCGTTCGAAGGAGAATCCGTTCCTCTAACTCTCGTAAATGTCGGATCATAGATTAAGGATTGCGCGCGCGTTTGAGACTGCCGTAGACGCTTTTTAAGAGGTTCGCGTCCTTGCCGCTCTCTAACAAGAGCCGGTTGTTTTTAATCTCAAGCGCCGCCAGGATGGCGCTACCCAGTGGGTCTTTCACTGCTTTAGCATACAACTTGGAAAATGCGGATAAATCTTTAATGAAGCAGTGTCCGCCGGCGCCCCGACCCGGCCCTCCGCCATGGCCACTTCGATGGAGCGGCTCCATGTGCGAGGGTCCAATGCGAGGGTCCGCCGCAACAGCTTCTTTAACCGCTTCCCAATTCCGCCCGCGTCGCTTTGCGACATCATAGAGTAAATTCGCAAAGATGACCTTCATGTACAAAAAGCAATTCCCCCCATATTTGACGAGCTCGGCATCGCGAATGTGCATGATTCGCTCAAACGGCGCTTTGGGAAGAACGCGCATGATGAGCTTCGCGCGTCTCTTATATTCGGACGTATCCTTTGGGATACCGATAATATTTCGGTCGGGGTTGGCCGCATCGTATGCAGCAGTTTTCTCGCGCAAAAACTCCGGAGAATGAAAAACAAATATATCGGGATACGCGGCCTGTAGTTTCTCGGTCGTGCCGGGAAGAACCGTTGATTTTATAACGGCGGTTTTTTCTTTACCCACGAGTTTCAGCACCTCGCGCACAATAGAATAGTCGAACCCCTTGGGCGTCGAAGGAGTTGGCACGGCAATAAAAACAATATCGCAGTTTTTGATGTCGTCCTTGTTTTTCGCAAGTTCCGGCCTCGTGGCGTATCGAATGACCGTGTATCCGCGGTTCTCAAAATCATCGGCATAATTTTTGCCGATGAATCCCTGGCCGATGAATCCGATGAGCGGTTTTTCTTTTTGCACCGGAGATTGATTCATATCAAATCCGCGTTATCCGCGCTATATCCCATAATCCGCGCCAGTGTTACAATGGCGACTATTGTACCGCAATAAAAGCACTCCGTCTCATATGCGTTAACCGGTTTTTTCCGCTGAAAAATCCTGCGAGCCATCCTCGCGCCGCCGCGCTCTGTCCTTGCGGCGGCTTCAGGTTTTCGCCGCCTCGCCTCGGCTCGGAAGTACAAATGTCAAAGCGCCTTTACACTTCTCTCGCTCTACGTCGCTTATCAACTCAATTCTCAACGCATACTAAAACCTTTTTGAAGACCCTGCTGTTATCCAAGTCGAGCAATGGCATTTTTTGGTTAAACAGGTACTAAGAAAATAGGTACGATCGTGCCTATTTTCTGCCTAGTAATGCCTGCCATCTTTCTACTTGCCGCTCTATATGCGATTCTGGCGTGGGAAGGGCTATGAACGTCTCGAAAGCGGCTTCTCCGAGCCTAACGCGGAGCTCTGGCTTATCCAAAAACTCTTCCATCGCGCGAGCAAGCTCGTCTTCATTTCCAACGGGAATGATAAATCCGTTTTTTTCATTCTGAATCACCTCGCGCGCGAGTCCGACATCAGTCATGATGATGGGGAGTTTGTGCGCCGCCGCCTCAAGCACCACTCTCCCCCACCCTTCCGAGTTGGACGTAAAAAGGAACGCGTCCGCCTCCTCGTAGTACCGCGAGAGGTCTCCCTGGTAGCCCTCAAAGAGAACTTTATCCTCTAAATTCAGACTTGTAACGTCTAACTTTAAATCCTCCAAGAGGGGACCGCCACCGACAATTCGCAATCGGATATACGGGACTTTCCCCGCGACTTTGGCAAAGGCGTTTATTTGAAGCGCGATGTTCTTAATCGCAACCAACCGTCCGACAGTTAAAAAAGTGAACGGGTATGGAACGGTTTTCCGTTTTGACGTCTTTGGCGGCGTTTCTATCTGGGTGTAGACCGGTAATTCGTAGATTCTTGATTCATGAATCATGAATCTTGATTCAAGAAGTTTCCTAAGTCGGTTGCTGACCACTCGGATTTTTGTGGCGCGTTCCAGCACAAAACGCGCCAGTCTCGCGCGCCCGCCCTCCATTTTTTCAAATCCGTGTATCTGCACTTCAATTGGCACTAAGAACTTCTCCGAGAGTTTTACGGCTAGAAATCCTAGAAAATACGGGTCTTGAACGGTAATGAGGTCGTAAGGTCTTAATTCTCCCTTTGTCAAAGGGAGGGGCTCATTCTCAAGAGCTGAAGGATTTAAAATCCTCCGCCTCGAAGACTTGGCGCCTCCTTTAAAAAAGGAGGAAGCTTCCGAACGGAGCAACCGCTTCCCCATCCTCCACATCTTAAACAACTGCATCAATTTCAAACCTCCGAATGAATAGATGGTAAGATGTGCCGATAACTCCTGCCTTTCATCCCTCACCCCCGGCACGAATACGGTTATTCCCCCATTAAGAAAGGGGGTGCCCGAGTCTGCGAGGGCGGGGGTTGTATTCCCGACTTTTTCCGCAAGAGCAATAAGCCGCTTTTGCACGGCGGAATCTTTTTCAAGGATTTGAGTATCAAGACTTAGATTGAGGACGCGCATACTCCTATCATAACCTGCAAATGCAACATAAAAATTTGATCGGGAGTCTCTCGATGCTTGAAGTACCTCTCCTGCACAAATGACTATCTGAATGCAATTATCTGGGAAGGTCGTAAACTCCGCTCGTCCTATCCCTGTGCAGGAGCACAGGGCGTTCGGCGAGCGGAGTTTCCTTTAAGAACCCTCGGTTCTCAACGCTCGCTCGCAGACTCGCTCACTGCTCTCCTCCACGGGGAAACTACAGTTTCCCCGACCCCTTTCGCTGACCCGCCATTCATCCCTGCCTAGGAAGGCAGGGAGTTCTGGCGAGTCATTAAAAGACGTTTGAATTTGTCTGGCTCAATTCTCTCGTCAAATTCATAACCATTAGGACTTACGCAATCGGTGTCATTCCCGTGAAGCTTGTCCTCGCGAAGGCGGGGAACGGGAATCCAGGGCGTTAAAAAACGGCCAAATACTGGATTCCCGCCGTAGCTTGCCCTCGACCTGATCGGGGACGGGAATGACAGAAAAGGAAGAAATGCGTAAGTCCTAACCATTTCTTTCGATTTCAGCAACTGTTTCTGGACCCGAGTATCTCTTACCAAATTTTGGATCGTCAAAACCCACAACTTCTGAGGATTCACTGATTCTTTCATAAGAGTGAAAGATAAGTATGCTGGAAACTTACCTGCCGTCAATCTTTTTCTAATTTCTTCCTTTAAGTATATCAAAAATCTCATCAGCAATCTTCTCCCAGCTATGCGCAAAGGTAAATGCTTCCACTTTTTTGCGTTGTTCTTCATAATTTTTCTCATCCGCCAACCACTCTATTTTCTCCGCAATATCATCTACGTCTTCTGGGTCAACCCACACCCCGATATCCTTCAATTTTTCGTATAATCCCGTCTCGCGAGTCAAGATGAACGGTTTCCCATACTGAATTGCTTCGAGAATCGTGTTGGGCGATATATCGCCGAGCGAGGCGAGAATCACGGTGTAGCTTGACGCCATATCCTTCAAAAATTGCTCGCGACTGCTTGTTTCCAATTTCAAAGATACCGGCACACCTTTTTGTTGCAGTCTTGAAAAGGCCTCTTTGACCCGCTGTATATTCTTCCACTTTAACTCCCGCGCTCCTCCTACAAACACTTTTTCTATTCTGTTATTCTTGAGAATATTAGAATAGTCCTGTCTCGTAGGAGGGGCATAATAATTCTCAACGACAAAACACTTTTCCAGATTTAAGGTATATGGTTGCCTGAAGATATCCCGTTGCCACTTCGTGCTGAAGATAACGGCGTCTGCGCGCCGGAATAGAAATCTAACAAGACGAAAGATGATGCGCTCTTTTAGGTTGAATTGTGGAATGCGTGTTTGATAAAAGTTGTGAAGGAGTGCCAAATCACCTGTTCTCTCCACATACCACTCCCACAAAAAATCGCCGCCGGTGCGGATAATGATTCTCTTTCCAAAGAGCTTGCTTGCGAAAAGCGCCGGAATTGCGGCACTGAAAGTATCGGGAGAAAACACGAATGTAGCGCCGCGAAGCGAAAAAAGCACCCGCAGAAAATAATACAGATGCCGAATGCCGCTTGGGAGTTTCCGCTCAAACCGAAAGGCAAGTACCTTCACATTGTGTCCGGCGTTGCGCCACGTTTCCTCCACCCCGCGTGCGTACTCTGCCGGTCCGCCGATGTCCGGCGGGTATATACCTGTCGCAATCAATATCCGCATAATTCAATAATAACAAAGAAAAGGGACCATCTGTTAGGATGGCCCTTTGTACAATTACTAACCAGCTCCATCATTGCGATAGAACGGTGCGATTGGTAATAGTCGTGCCAACGCGCTCTCCGCGCGCGAAGCGGACAATCACGTCTTTTTCACAGACGCCCGCGATGGCCGCGCGCATGCCGCGCCGCGAACAGATACTCGCCTGATTTATCTTTGACTGCGGACCGCCGGTCCCCGCTTCTGACGCGCCGTTGTCTTTTGCCCGAAGCCGAAATGTCTGTCGTCCATCAAGTTCGCGATATAGCCGCGCCCCCGTGATGCCTGGAGTGCCGCTCCATATCCCGCCGGATTCGGTGAGAAAGAGAATAGCGTTCGCGCCGACGAGACAAGCGACGCGGCGAGCAAGAAAGTCGTTGTCTCCCGTTCCTTTCTCCATCTTTTCGAGTTCCGTCCGTGAGAGCAAGTCGTTCTCGTTCACGATGGGTATGACGTACGGAAGCCCGCAGAGTTTTTCCCCGGATTTCTTCAGGTTCTCTCGTTGACCGCGGTGATGCCACGCGCTATGCGTGAGCCAGAAAGTTGCGATAGCAACGCCCTGCGGAAGAAACGCTTCCTTCCACCGAAAGAGAAGCTCGCTCGTCCCAACGCTTGAGAGTTCTCCCGCATTCAGCGCGCAAGGGTCTTTTTGAAGTAACGTGAGCCACGTCGCTCCGGAATCTACGGCTCCAGAGCTTACCAATATGACCTCATACCCTTCACGTTTTATCCTCGCAATCTGGGCCGCGATGTCAAAAAACACCGCGTTGTGCGGGCGTCCGGGGGCGCGAAGCGCTCCGGTGCCGGTTTTGATGACGATACGTTGTCGCTCACTCATAATGATATGTAGTTGTCAAAGGCCAAACCGCTTACGCGCGGCTAGAACCTGTCTGCGAGCGCCACGCACAGGCAGACGTTTTGTTCTAGCCAGCCGTAATTTTCGGAGTCTCAAGGTTCGACCGTAAACTCCGCTCGTCCTATCCCTGTGCAGGAGCACAGGGCGTTCGGCGAGCGGAGTTTCCTTTAAGAACCCTCGGTTCTCAACGCTCGCTCGCAGACTCGCTTACTGCTCTCCTCCACGAGGAAACTACAGTTTCCCCGACCCCTTTCGCTGACCCGCCATTCATCCCTGCCTAGAAAGGCAGGGATGAATGGCGGGTCATTAAATCGGGAAAAAGGTCGAACCCTGGAAAATTACGGCTGGCAAAAACAAAACCGCCCCGTGATCGGGGCGGTTTTCTTAGCGCAAAGTTACGAAGAAACAACCAACCCAATCAAAGGGCGGTTTGCGGCGGCACAACGTTCATGACCTTCTGTTTCTGCATGTCGATATGCTAACGCATAGCAATAATTTTTGCAAGTTGTGTTCCGTGTCTCCTACCGCATTCCGACTTTGACTTTAAGCTGTAAAACAGTATCTTCGAGACGCTCGATACGTTGTATATGGTCGCGCAAGATAAGATTTTCGATACGGTCTAAGCGTTTATCAACACACTCAAATCCCTTTTTCATTTCGGACTTAACTTCACCGATTTGCCCTTGCACCCCGCCAATTTGCCCTTGCACCCCATCAAACCACTTGGCAGTCATTCTTGCAAGGTCCTCAATTATCATCTTCTTTGCCATAGTTCCTCTAGTATATCGCATAGAGTTTAGGTATACAACCCGTCGCCGGATTTGCCGAACCATTCAAGAACACGCGTCATGCTTGCGGCAATTTCAATATACATACGATATTTCTTCCATATTCTCCCAGAAAATTGTTGACGAGAAACAAGCCAGTGCATTCTACCGAGCGTTCGGCCAAATGCTTCTATCAGGAACCCTGTTTTAGGAACAGCGGCGGCGAGCTTTCCTGTAGAACTTACGCAATCGGCGTCATTCCCGTGAAGCTTGTCCTCGCGAAGGCGGGGAACGGGAATCCAGGGCTCTAAAAACGGCCACATACTGGA
>MHSB01000041.1 GCA_001821155.1 Candidatus Taylorbacteria bacterium RIFCSPLOWO2_01_FULL_50_130
AGTATAAACGTCGAAGTCCAAAGAGTGGGTAGTGAGAGCAGTCTTAGCATGCTCCGACGTTTTTCAAAACGCGTGCAGGGTTCCGGCGTACTTAGCAAGGTGCGCAGTGTTCGATACAAAACCCGAGTCCAATCGGTTTTAAAAAGAAAACTGTCGACTCTGAAGCTTTTGAAGAAACAGGCAAAGCGGCTCTATCTTGCCAAGCTTGGGAAATTGCCCCCCGAGGAAAAGAAAAGGAGACGATAGCATGAGATGCCGTTTGCGATTTACGTGAAAAAAGGCGCTGCGCCGCGCATCGGGCGATCTTTTTTGCTTCGCGCGAAAAATGCCGTGCTGGGGCGAGCCTATGATCTAAGCGTCGCGTTTGTGGATGACGCCGCGATGGGCCGCGCTAATCGCGTCTACCGCGGAAGGCGCGTCGCAACGGATATCCTTAGTTTCCCGCTCTCCCGCAGTTCGGGGGAAATCCTGCTTTCAATGGCGGAAATCAGAAAACGGGCGAAAGTATTCGGGCGCGGCGCGTCAAATTTTCTATCGTTCCTGTTTATCCACGGCCTGCTTCATTTGAAAGGATACTCACATGGGAGTAAAATGGAGCGTGAAGAGGAAAAAATCAGAAGAAAATTTGAAATTTGATTTTCTCCGAATTGTGAATTCAGAATTATGAATTACGGGAAGTCACTTCTTCCCATTCATATTTCATAATTCATACTTCATAATTCATGTCTAGAACCATAGCTGTTGGCATTGATATCGGAACCTTTCAGACGCGCGTAGTGGCCGCGGAGAGCGCTCGCGAAGGAGAGCGAGAACTTCCGCGGGTAATCGGAGTCGGTTTTGCCGAATCTCGCGGACTCCGGCATGGACATATTCTGAATCAAGGAGACGCGGTAAAAAGCGTCAAGCGGGCGCTCCTGCAGGCGTCAAAGGCCGCAGGAGTGCCGATAAAACGAGCAATCGCTTCGATAGGCGGCATTGGGCTTGGAAGCATCGTATCAAGCGGCGCGGTGGTCATTTCGAGAGCCGATTCGGAAATCACGGAGCTTGACATCAACAAGGCGGTGGAAGTAAGCCGCCAGGAAATCCCCGCCTCGTTCGCGCAAAACAGAAGCATACTGCACACGATTCCTCTCTTGTTCAAAGTAGACGGCAGGACGGTTTTGGGAAAGCCGGATAGTCTCAAGGGAAGTAAGTTGGAAGTGAAAACCCTCCTCATCACCTGCTTCGAAAACCACGTCAACGACCTTCTAGAAACGCTCGGCGAAGCCGGTATTGAAGTGGAGGACCTCGTCGCCGCCCCCCTCTCCGCGAGCTTGGTGACACTCACGCGCCAACAAAAGATGGCCGGCGTCGTGCTTGCGAACATTGGGTCGGAGACGGTTTCCATCGTCGTGTTTGAGAATAATGTGCCAATCTCGCTTGAAGTGTTCCCGATTGGAAGTAACGACATAACGAACGATATCGCGCTCGGCCTCCGGGTGCCACTCGAAGAAGCCGAGAACATCAAGCGCGGCTCGATCAGTGGCGGCACGTATCCGCGCAAAAAACTGGAGGAAGTTATTGAAGCGCGGCTCTCCGACATATTCGAGCTTATTGAAGCGCACTTGAAAAAACTTGGGCGCAGCGGACTGCTCCCGGCCGGCATCGTGCTTACCGGCGGCGGCTCGGCGATTGATACCGTGGGAGACTTGGCAAAATCCGCGCTCCGCCTTCCTTCGCGGGTTGCTTCCATTTCCTTCGGCGACAACATCCGCGGACAGATACGGGACGCCTCGTGGTCTGTTGCGTATGGACTCTGCGTTATCGGGCTTGAACACGGCGAAGAGGAGACAATCACCGGGCTTAAATTGGTCAGAAAAACCCGTAACGGATTGATGAATCTCTTGCGGCAGTTTTTGCCGTAGACCTACGCCTTGACTGTAGAATGTTAACCCTTGCGGTAAAATTCATACGAACTCTACGCACAGGCGCATAGTATTCAAGGTAGAGTTAAATGTGCCAGTTAATTTCCTCTGTCACTTTCTTCATTCCATTATTCGCGCGAATAATGGAATAAACACTACGTTTGGATGCTGGATTTTCGTGAATCCTTATCTCTCTTTTGGCAATTCTTTGAAAAGGGAAATTCGTGTTATGAATTGCAGATTCCAACCTCCGTGGGAATATAGTAGATGCAAGTAAACTCCGCTCGTCCTATCCCTGTGCAGGAGCACAGGGCGTTCGGCGAGCGGAGTTTCCTTTAAGAACCCTCGGTTCTCAAGGGACTGTTGCCGAATAGCGTTTTTGTCACTTTTTGTCCAAAATAACCCTTATTTCTGCGTGGCAAAAACGACGATTTTGCCATTCGGCAACAGTCCCCTCAACGCTCGCTCGCAGACTCGCTCACTGCTCTCCTCCACGGGGAAACTACAGTTTCCCCGCCCCCTTTCGCTGACCCGCCATTCATCCCTGCCTAGGAAGGCAGGGAGTTCTGGCGAGTCATTAAAATAACGACTTTGGAAAGAGTTTCTTTCCAAAGTCAAAATCCGCGTGATTTTTTTATTGTAGGCCTTCAAAAGTACCGCGAAACTGCTCCGCCACGTCTTTCTACACGCAAGTCATGCAATAACGCATTCATGCATTCTCTGCTGGACTCCAGCAATTCCACCTCCGCCGAAAGTTCTAGCTGTACGATATAGCCTGCCAATTCCCCGTAAGTTATCACTGTGTTACCTTTAAGAGATTGACCGCACGCAAGCTTGAGGCAAGTGACGGTAAATCCGTCACGTCCATAATCCTGAATTCCACTTGTGTTAAAGATATCTCCGGGAGAGAGTTGTCGAAATGTGGTCGGCAACCTTTGGTCGCTAAACTCTCTTATTAGGGGTATATTCACAGTATATAGTATGTTCTATGAGTGTTGTGCTGTGTTCGCTCAAAATACAAGCATATATAGATTTATTGTCAACCCCTTTTCTTTTTAGAACCTTCTGTTATCATAACTTTTACCTACGGAGAGTTTGATTGTCGTCCGTTCTTGGCTCTATTTTGAATGTTTTAGTATTTAAACTTTTTCGATATTCGAAATTCGATATTCGAAATTTCTTCACACCATGCCTCAAATCACCCCTGACGTTGAAGCGTTCGCGAGAATAAAAGTCTTTGGGTGCGGTGGTTCCGGCAAGAACGCGCTGAACCATATGATTAACTCCAAGGTAAAAGGAGTTGAATTTATCGCGATTAACACTGACGCGCAGGACTTGCACAATACGCTCGCAAAGAAAAAAATTCACATCGGCAAGAATCTTACGCGCGGCCTCGGCACGGGAATGAATCCGGAGGTCGGTAAGCGAGCGGCGGAGGAAACGCGAGAAGAACTGCAAGAGGCCATCAAAGGAGCGGATATGGTGTTCATTGCCGGAGGCGAAGGCGGCGGAACATTTACCGGCTCGGCTCCGGTTGTTGCCAAAACTGCCAAGGAGATGGGAGCGCTTACAGTCGCGGTAACCACTAAGCCTTTTTTCTTCGAGGGAGCGCAGAGAATCCGTCTCGCGGACATGGGACTTGAGGACCTTCGAAAGGTTGTTGACGCGATTATTGTGATTCCGAATGATAGAATTCTTTCCACCATTTCCAAAGAGACGACCGCTAAGGCGGCATTCGCGATGTGCGACGACATCCTGCGGCAGGCGGTGGAGGGCATTTCAGACCTTATCACGACCCCGGGTATAATTAACCTTGATTTTGCGGACATTCGGGCGATTCTTGAAAGCGCGGGCTCGGCGCTCATCGGCATCGGCTCCGCTACGGGAGAAAAGCGCGCTGAAGAAGCGGCAAAGACCGCGATCAATTCCCCGCTTCTTGAGCTCTCCATCAACGGCGCGCGGGGCGTGCTCTTTTCCATTGCCGGCGGCGACGACCTCACCATGTTCGAAATTCAAGACGCGGCAAAGGTGATTACGGAATCCATTGATTCCAACGCGAAAGTGATCTTCGGGACTATCAAAGATGACAAACTGAAAAAGGGAGAGGTAAAAATCACAGTCATTGCGTCCGGTTTCCCGGATGGCGTAAAGTCGAAACCGTTATTCACTCCGGAAAAATCATCCGCGATGGAGGACAAAGGGAAAATATTCAGCACGATTCTGCCGGGCTCCACTCAAAAGGAAAACCCAAAGACGGAAGAAAAGAAAGTTCTGTCGGATGTGGACGATGACTGGGGCGCTGTACCGGCTTTTTTGCGACGTGCAAAAAAGTAGAATTAAGAATCTTGAATTAGGGATTATGGAAAGACTCGCGAATCCGCGAGTTTTTCAAATTTTGCGCTTTTCTGCTACAATTCTAATTGCCGGTTCTCATAACCATAATTCATGCTCTACGATCTGGCCATCATCGGAGGCGGCCCTGCCGGCGTCGCCGCCGGGGTATATGCGGCGCGCAAACAACTCCGGACTCTTTTCATCGCAAAAGATTTCGGCGGGCAATCAATCGTCTCCGAAGGTATTGAAAACTGGATAGGCACGATTAAAATCTCCGGCGTGGACTTCGCGAAGAATCTGGAGGCGCATCTGCGAGCGTATGCAGGCAATATTCTTGATATCAAAGTCGATGAAGCGGTCGTGAAGGTGACCAGCAACCGACGACCGATCTTTCGACAAGCTCAAAATCCAAAGTTCACTCGGGGGACAGCCGACAGCAACGGCGCGAGCGGTTTCGCCGTAAAAACTGACAAGGGTGAATATATCGCTAAAACCGTACTGGTTACGGCAGGAAGCGCGAGAAGAAAACTTAACGTTAAAGGAGCGGAGGCGCTTGAACACAAGGGCATCACCTATTGCGCATCCTGCGACGGGCCGCTCTTTGCCGGCCTGGATGTTGCGGTCATCGGAGGAGGGAACGCCGGCTTTGAGACCGCGGCACAGCTTCTTGCATATTGCAAAAGTGTTACGCTTATACACAAAAACGACGAATTCAAAGCCGACCCGGTGACGGTGCAAAAAGTGCTCGCGTACCCAAGCATGAGGGCGATACGCGGCGCGAACATCTTGAAAGTGACGGGAGATAAATTTGTGACGGGGCTTGTGTACGAGAGTGCGCAAACAAAGGGACCAAGGGAACTTCCGGTGCAAGGTATTTTTGTTGAGATTGGCTCGGCTCCCGCCACTGACTTTCTTGGCGACCTTGTGTCGGTCACGCCCTACAAGCAGATTGTCGTGGATTCTAAAAATCAGCGGACATCGGTTGCGGGCATTTGGGCCGCGGGAGACTGCACCGACGGTTTGTATCACCAGAACAACATCGCCGCCGGCGACGCGGTTAAGGCGCTTGAGGATATTTACTTGTATCTGCACACGAGATGACTCTGCGAGTATCTTTGTGAATTACGAAACTTCTTTTTCACTCAAAGATGTACAAAGAAGGCAGGCGATGAGCGTTTTTTCAAACCCACGAAATCCATGAAAAAGCTCCAGACCGCCCGGCAGTATCACCGATACAGCCCACGCTCCAAGATCGAGAGCAAAATGAGTTCTAGAGTCAATACCGTAAATTGCGACTTTTCTGTCCAAGAAATGAAAAGCGCCTCCGTGAGGAAGCGCCTATGACTCAACAGCTACCACGTAAACGGACGCGATGCACCTTTCTGCAGAAGCGCCTTTACCTCCTTGCATTGCTTACATTGAAAGAAATCGCCACGACTCGGTGATGTTAGCCGACTCCCGCTCAAGGGGTCTGTCTGTTTGATTCTCACCCAAAGGGTCATGCTCTGACATTTCCCGCAGAATTGCATCTCGGTTTGTTCTTTCATGGGACTGTTGCCGAATAGCGTTTTTGTCACTTTTTGTCCAAAATAACCCTTATTTCTGCGTGGCAAAAACGACGATTTTGCCATTCGGCAACAGTCCCTTCATAACAGCAGTGAGTTTGAAACATTAGTTTCCATCGCTTTTTCCATTTGATTTTGGTTGTCAAAGTGCTCCGAAAAGAACACGCGGAACTCTCTGCTCCGCCTTTCGGCGGATAGGCAACAAAAAATCCCGCCCTTAGTACATAATTCGCCAGTCGGCGAATTGCGTAATAAGGGCGGGATTCTCTATCCGCGATACACTGCATTTTTACTCGCAAGTGTCGTCGGTTAAAAGCCCACGGTGCCACCTTACTTCCGCCCCACTGGAACAGTGACTTGTAACAAGCAACTGGAACAGTAAGACGTTCTCATCAGCTCGTACTCATCGCGGAAGACACTGATTAGCTCATGGGTACGGGAGCTGCCGGACTTCCACATGTTCGCGCGGCGGACTAGCAGAAGCCACCTTTCCGCCTTTTGCATCGGCGGGTTGTTAGGCCCAACCCCCGCTTCTTTCGAAGCAGGGACCTAAAAGGTTTTACAGATGTAATGTGCTACCTCCTAAAAGGATAGCAGAGCATGAAAAGCTGTCAACAGCATTTTGTGAATAAGTGTATTTGAGGGCGGCGGACTGAAAGCGCATTCAGCCTCTTGAGCACTCGTCCAGACTGTGGCATTCTATAGCTTCCTTTGTCGAAGCGCGCTTGATCATGGAAAAAATACAGTACCCCCACATACGCCTCAAGGACATTCTGCGCGCTTTCTGGAAAGGAGCACACCGTTACAAGTGGCGCCTGTGCCTGCTGGTTAGTTCCGTTGGCGTCGTCGGCATCGTGGAAATCATCGTGCCGCTGTTTTATAAGCGGTTTTTTGACGTCATCATTGCCGCCACGGATAAGGCAAAGACCGCGCAAATTCTTATTGAGATTATCGTCTACATACTCGGGTTGAACCTTCTCATCTGGCTCTTTTATCGCATCGCGACGTTCGTTGATAACCGTTTTTTGACGGATATGGCCGCGGTTCTGCGCCAGAACGCGTTTGACTATCTAATACATCACTCTTCCTCGTTTTTCAACAACAACTTCACTGGCTCGCTTGTACAGCGCGTGAACCGATTCGCGCGCGCCTTCGACCGCCTCGCCGACAAGATAATCTGGCAGGTGATACCGCTCCTTCTAAAGATACTGGGTGTCGGAATCGTGCTCTACTTCTATAAGCCGATGATGGCGCTTATTATGCTCTGTTGGACGCTTCTCTTCTTGTTTTTCAATTACCTGGTCTCAATGTGGAAGCTTACGTATGACATTCGGGTATCGGAAGCTGACTCGAAAACCACCGGCATCCTTGCCGATACGATTACCAACCACAGTGCCGTACAGTTCTTTACCGGCGCCATGTACGAGTCGCGCAATTTCAGGAAGGTAACGGAGCATCAGGCGCGGGCGCACAAGCTCTCGCTTGACATTAGCGCGCTTGTTGAAGCGGGCCAGGCGTTTCTCATTTTTCTTATAGAATTCTTCGTTTTCTACATTACCGTCGGTGCATGGCAGGCCGATGCGGCCACGATAGGTTTTTTCGTGCTCATGCAGGCTTATATCCTGGGTCTCACGCACCGCCTCTGGGAATTTTCTCGCGTCGTACGCGACCTGTATGAAAGTTACGCCGACGCCAAAGAAATGGTTGAGATTATGCACCTTCCGTACGAGATACAAGATACGCCGATGGCAAAGCCGCTTCAGGTTAAAAACGGAAAAATTGAATTCAGAAGTGTCTCTTTCGGTTTTCAAAAGGCGCGCGAAGTGCTTCACGATTTGAGCATTAATATCGCCCCGGGAGAAAAAGTAGCTCTGGTCGGACCTTCGGGAGCCGGTAAGTCAACTATTATAAAATTGCTCCTCCGCGCACACGAACTTACAAAGGGTCAAATCTTTATTGACGGACAGGATATAGCGTCCGTCACGCTTGAGAGTCTGCGACAAAATATCGGCCTTGTGCCGCAAGACACGCTCCTTTTTCATCGTACGCTTAAGGAAAATATCCGCTACGGTCGCATGGAGGCGGTTAACGAAGAGGTTTGGCGAGCGGCTTGTCTTTCGCATTCCGACGAATTCATCAAGGATTTATCATATGGTATTGAGACATATGTGGGAGAGCGCGGTATTAAGCTCTCCGGCGGAGAACGACAAAGGGTTTCTATCGCGCGAGCGATTCTTAAGAACTCGCCTATATTGGTGCTTGACGAGGCGACATCAAGTCTCGACTCGCGTTCCGAAATGCTTATTCAGGACGCCCTTGATACGCTTATGCGCGGGAAGACGGTGATTGTCATCGCGCACCGGCTTTCCACTATCAAAAAGATGGACCGCATCGTTGTTTTGGAGAAAGGGCGCGTTGTGGAAACAGGCACACATGATGAGCTGCTCGCTAAGGAGATGGGGCTTTATAACGTGCTGTGGACTTTGCAGGCTGGAGGATTTATACGGGACGGCGCGCAAATGGAAGACATTTCGGAGACGATGGAGTCTCCTTTGCAGGATGAAAATGGGAACGTGTCGGCTGAAGGTGAGAATGTGAATACTCCGAAGGGTCATTCGGCGCCTGAAGTATAGAATTCATATGATTATTCTTGGCATTGAGACAAGTTGCGATGAGACGGCGCTTGCCCTGATTGAGGCGGAGGGTAATTCTGTTGGGGTACTTTCAGACATCACTCACTCGCAGGCGGCGCTCCACGCAAAATACGGCGGTGTGTTTCCAAACCTTGCGAAGCGAGAACACAGCAAGAATTTGATTCCATTATTGAAGACAGCGCTTGTGGAATCAAATTTAATTTCTAATTCATCTAATTGTCTAATTTCTAAACAAACTGAAAAAGGATTGGCAAAGATGTTAAACAGAGAACCTGAATTACTCGCAGAGTTTCTGAAGTTTATTCCAACCATCGCACCCCCCTCAATTGACCTCATCGCGGTTACCGAAGGGCCCGGGCTTGAACCTGCGCTCTGGGTCGGCATCAACTTCGCAAGGGCGCTTAGCACGGTGTGGAATATTCCGGTGGCGCCGGTCAATCATATGGAAGGACACATCGTCTCGGCGCTGCTGCGCCGAAGCGATATGAATAATGAAGGAGGAATTAAGAATTCAGTTAAAACTGATAAACAAGCGCTTTCCGAATCTTCCATAATTCATAATTCGGAATTCATACTTCATTCTCCAAGCTTCCCCGCTCTGGCTCTGCTCATCTCCGGCGGGCATACAGAATTGGTGCTCATAAAAAAACTGGGGCAATACGAAACTATCGGCGAAACAAAGGACGACGCCATCGGCGAGGCGTTTGACAAAGTCGCTCGGATTCTCGGGCTAAAATACCCCGGTGGGCCAGAAATCTCAAAACTCGCCGGAAAAGCAAGGCAGGAAAAACAAGGTTCGACCTTGGAGTCAGAAAAAAGGTCGGACCTTGTCTTGCCACGGCCGATGCTACATTCGGGCGACTACAACTTCTCCTTTTCCGGCCTCAAAACCGCCGTTTTATACACCGTCACGGAACTCCCAAAACTTACGGAAAAAATAAAAGTAGCATTGGCGCGCGAGTTTGAGGACGCGGTCACGGAGGTGCTCACTTCCAAAACCACCAAAGCCATCAAGAAATTTGGCATAGAGACCCTCATCATCGCCGGCGGGGTAATTGCCAACACGCACATCCGCGCTTCCTTTGAAGAACTTCGCGCAACTGCTTTCCCTTCTCTTGAGTTCCTCATCCCCGAAATTCCCCACTCCACCGACAACGCACTTATGATTGCGGTGGCGGGATTTTTGCGACTATCGCGGAAAGGCGACTCGACAAAGGCCTCCGCCGAGCCGCTACTCGCAAAGGGCGATTTGCGGCTTGACGAGAAATAGAGAATGTACTATGTTACTGCTTGGCCAAGCGGTTCGGGGGAAACAAAATCTTTAGCGTTCAGTCGCCGAAGGGTGCAGAGGCGCTAGTAGATTCCGGCATCAAGCAAGAGAGCTCTATGCTTGAAAGAATCGGCGGAGGAACAGCGTTCTTCCAGAACCCGAACCGTTCGTTGCTTTCCATCCTTTTCAGGCGCGATGCTCCCCGTAGGAGTTCCGTTTGAAAAGGACTGTCCCCAACTCCGTGCGCAGCCCGCTTTATTGAAGTGGCGCACGGAGTTTTCCTTTTTTTGAAAAAAGCTCCTATTCTTGCTACTATCTTCCTGTGATTCCCGACAAATTCTTAAAGCCGTACAACCCGAAAGAGACGGAGGAGCGTATCTACAAGCTCTGGGAGGAGAGCGGTTTTTTTAATCCCGATAACCTTCCTTCCAGCCTTCAGTCTCCAGCCTCCAGTTTTTCCATGGTTATGCCGCCTACGAACGCCAATGGCAATCTCCATGCCGGACACGGACTTGTTATGGCGATTGAGGACATCATCATCCGTTACAAAAGAATGCGCGGGTACAGAGCGCTCTGGCTTCCCGGGCTGGACCACGCTGGTTTTGAGACGCAAATCGTGTATGAAAAGCAACTGGAAAAAGAGGGACGGTCCCGCTTTGAGATTGAACCGAAAAAACTATATGAAGAAATTCTTGATTTTACGCTCACAAATTCCGCCAACATTAGGTCGCAGGTGAGAAAAATGGGGGCATCATGCGACTGGTCGCGCGAAAAGTTCACGCTGGACCCCGACATTGTAAAAATCGTTTACCAGACATTCAAAAAACTCGGGGATGACGGACTGGTGTATCGCGGTAATCGCATCGTTTCGTGGTGTCCAAAACATCAAACGTCTTTTTCGGACCTTGAAATTGAAGATGTGGAAAAAGTGGAACCGTTTTATTATTTCAAATACGGTCCGTTTATCATCGGAACTTCCCGTCCGGAAACAAAATTCGGCGACAAATACGTTGTCATGCACCCGGACGATGAGCGATACGCAAAGTACAAAGACGGACAAAAGATTAATCTGGAGTGGATAAACGGCGAGATAACCGCGACCGTGGTGAAGGATGAGGCAGTTGACATGAAATTCGGAAGCGGAGTCATGACCATTACGCCCTTTCACGATGCAACCGACTTTGACATTGCCCTGCGCCACAACCTTGATAAAGAACAGATTATTGACGAGCGCGGAAGGCTGCTCCCCATCGCGGGAGAGTTTGCCGCCATGCCGATATCAAAGGCGCGGCCTCTTATCGTTGAAAAGCTCAAGAAAAAGGGACTATTGGAAAGGGTTGATGAGAGCTATGCGCATACCGTTCGCACCTGCTACAAATGCGGAACAATCATTGAGCCGCAGATACGCAATCAGTGGTTTATACAGATGAAGCCGCTGGCGGAAAAGGCGTTACAGTCGATTCGCGCGGGCGAGATTACCTACATTCCAGAGCATTACAGAAAAATCACCGTGCATTGGCTTGAAGACATACGTGATTGGAACATCTCCCGGCAGATTGTATGGGGCATTCCCATACCGGCAAAAATCTGCGAGCGATGCGGCGCCGGTTTTATCGACGTGGAAGAAACGGTGCGAACATGCAAAAAATGCGGGGGTGAGGTTTCGCCGGACAAAGACACTTTTGACACATGGTTTTCATCCGCCCAGTGGCCGTTTGCGACGCTTGGATTTCCCCACGGGAAAGATTTTAAGGAATTCTACCCGACTGATGTGATGGAGACCGCCGGAGAAATTATTTTTTTCTGGGTGGCGCGAATGATAATGCTCGGCCTCTATGTGACCGGGAAGGTGCCGTTTAGGATGGTATATCTGCACGGTCTTGTGCTGGACGCTACGGGAAACAAAATGAGCAAGAGCAGGGGAAATGTCATCAATCCGCTCGATTTGACGGACAAATTCGGTACAGACGCGTTTAGAATCGGCCTCGTGGTCGGAAATACCCCGGGGACTTCCCTCTCGCTTTCGGAAGACAAGATTCGCTCGTACAAGCACTTCGCGAACAAACTCTGGAACATCGCGCGATTTATCATTGAAAACACCGAAGGGGAAAAAATGGAAGAGTATTTCAGCGTATCCTCGCCAAAAGACGCGGCACTCCGGGAAGAACTTCAAGCGACGCTCTCCGACATAGCCAATGACATGGATGCCAGCCGATTCTATCTGGCGGCTCCCAAACTATATCACTACGCATGGCATACGCTTGCGGATACCATTGTTGAGGAAAGCAAAAAGGTGTTCAAGACGGGAACAGACGAGGAGCGGATATCGCGGAAGCAGTTTCTGTTCCGCGCGCTTGATGCACTGCTCAAGGCGTTGCATCCGTTCGTGCCATTTGTCACCGAAGAAATCTGGCAATTATGGAGACGGCCGACAGAAAAAGAAGGGATGCTTATGATTCAAGAATGGCCAAGTCGTAACGGAAAGTAGATTGTGGCGCGTAGCAAGTAAAAGAGAGTGTAGTAGAATAGAGCATACATCATGATTTTTAATCTACTGTCTGCCTTCTACTAGCTACCTTCTTAGCCCATGTCGTTTTCGACGTTGTCTTTCTCTCTCCTCGGCGGCGTTCTTCCCGCGCTCTTCTGGCTTTGGTTCTGGCTGCGCGAAGACCGGCTTCATCCGGAACCGCGTCGACTTATTATTCTGTCGTTTCTGCTCGGTATGGCCGCGGTGCTCGTCGCCGTTCCCATGGAGCAATCGCTGTGCGGAAGGATAATGGGGAACAGCGGAACGGGGTGCGCGATGGAACTTCCCCTGACGGGAAAAGTCTTTGCCATAATTGTCGGACTTTCCGTCATTGAGGAAGTGCTGAAGTTTGCCGCTTCCTACTTCGGCGCTCTGCGCCGGCGCGATAATGACGAACCGATTGATTCGCTCATCTACCTCATTACGGTCGCGCTCGGATTCGCGGCTCTGGAGAACACGCTGTTCCTCGCGGGGGCGATAAAAACGGGCGGGATTATCGCCGGTTTTGACATTGGGGTGCTTCGTTTTATCGGGGCGACACTCCTCCATGTGGTCTCGTCCGGCGCGCTTGGATTCTTTCTTGCGCTTGGATTCTATCAGCGCGGCAAAATACGGAAGGTGGACGCGGCAGTGGGCGTTCTTGCCGCCATTCTATTGCATACACTCTTCAACTTGTTTATACTTAACAATGAAGCGAGCGGCCTGCACCTGTTCAGCGTATTCGCGTTCGTTTGGCTCGCCGTCGTTCTGCTTCTTATTGGGTTCGAGAAAGTGAAGCAATTTAAAGGTTAGTATAATTAGGACTTACGCATTTCTTCCTTTTCTGTCATTCCCGCCCCCGATCAGGTCGAGGGCAGGCTACGGCGGGAATCCAGTATTCGGCCGTTTTTTAACGCCCTGGATTCCCGTTCCCCGCCTTCGCGAGGACAAGCTTCACGGGAATGACACCGATTGCGTAAGTCCTAATAATGCAAATATCACGAACGAAGAATGCGAATACCGCGAATTATTCGCTTGCTTTATTCGTAGAAATTCCTAATTTGCAGCATTCGAATTATAATTTGTAGCATTCGCATTAAAATGTATGAAGGACAAACGATCTTTTTTTGAACGGCTCACGGGAGCAGTGAACCCGCAAGAAGTTGAGGAGGAGGAAGAGGCAACATCGGGACGGCATCTCCCGATTAGGAGCGCGGATAAGCGCGGGGTAGCGCGAGTTGAGGAAGAAACCGCGCCGGAGGAGGGGGAGCTTACCGTAGACGTGTATCAGACCCCGGATGATATCATCATCAAGACGATTGTCGCGGGCGTGCGGCCGGAAGATTTGGACGTTTCCATTACCCGCGACATGGTGACCATTCGCGGTTCTCGGCAAGAGTCAAGCGAGATAAATGACGGAGATTATTTTCACCGAGAATTATACTGGGGTTCGTTTTCACGCAACATTCTTCTGCCGCAGGAAATTGACGTGGACGCCTCTGAAGCGAGTGAAAAACACGGCCTCCTTACGCTCCGGCTTCCCAAGCTTGATAAGAGTCGGCAGACGAAACTGAAAGTGAGAAGTAGTTAGTAGATAGTAGTGAGTAGCTGGTAGAAAAGGGAGCGGGCGGAGGTTCGATAGCGTCCGTGCGCCTGTTCGGCTTGAAACTCTCATGAAGCTAGGTTAGCATGGACAAAATGCCGAGTTGGCTCCCGAAGGAGAGCAAAACTTCCTACAGGGCAGGCTGTGGACTTTTTAGCACATCATCATTATTCTGTTCTGGCAAAGCAGAGCAAAAAATGCCGAGGTAGCTCAGTTGGTAGAGCGCTTCCCTGAAGAGGAATAGGTCCCCAGTTCGATCCTGGGCCTCGGCACCAAGACAAAACTGGACGGCTTTTTGAGAGCCAATTCGTGGGCGGCACAAAGTGCCGCCCATTGATTTTGCCCTAATGAATCCTCTCCGCTC
>MHSB01000042.1 GCA_001821155.1 Candidatus Taylorbacteria bacterium RIFCSPLOWO2_01_FULL_50_130
TGTATTTACTTGCGTCCTTTTCGGCGTCTGCCTCAAAAATAATAAAGTTTCGGACGATATCCAAAAGCCGTATTTTGTGAAAAATTCCTCGCGTCAAAATCTCAAGCTCCGCCTTCGCTGAAGCTTCGGCGGACAAGTCGGAAATTGCCTCATTTTCACTCTCAACGCCCTTCCAGCGAGAAAACCACTCCCAAGAGGATGAAATTGTGCCGTGCTTTGCTTCAATCAGATCGCCGATAACGAGTATTTGATTGTATTTGAAAATTTCAGGAATATCTTTTTTATATTCTCGCAGTTGCTCATAGGCGGTGTAAATTGCCGCGTTTTCAAGCGCGGGATTTTTGAGCTCAAAAATCGCAAGCGGGATTCCGTTCACAAAAATAACAACATCCGGCCGGCGAACTTTTTCCAATCCCTGAATCGCGAATTGATTGACAACTAAAAATTCATTATTCTGCGGGTTTTCAAAATCAATAATTTTTGCGAACCGCCAAATATCTTCGCCGTCCGCGCTGTGAAAATTAACCCGCACTCCCTGTGTTAGCATTGTATAAATTTCTTTGTTGGCAATCTCCAAATTTGGGTGTTCGGATCTCAAACTCCGCGCGGCATCATCAATCGCGGCTTCCGGCAAGTCTGGATTGAGACGACGAATAGAGCGCTTCAGCCGCCCAACCAAAACAACCTCGCGAAAATCTTCGCGCTCGCCCAAAACTTGGCCCGGCGCCAAATCCGGCCCAAACTCATAGTCATAGCCCATCTCCTTGAGCCATTCTATGACTGGTTGTTCGGTTAATGTGTCTTCGTTAAGTTTTTGCGTCATAGTTATTCACATTAGTATTTGACATTTCACTGCTAGTTTGCTAACCTTGCAAAACAAGTGGCTTCGGCCTTACCCCCGCAAGGGGGAGAAAACCTGAAAAGCCGTCAGAATAATGTTCTGACGGCTTTTCGTAGCCGCCCGAACGATTTTTTGTTAAGAAACCCGATCTTTTCCACCAGTCGCCGTGTATCAACGACGCGGATTTGCGAAAGAATCGTTGATGCCTCTTCCACCTGCACTATTCCTACAGGCACGCGGAGCGGATGACGGCGAGGTGAGGTGGTAAGAGGCACAGCCATACAGGTATCTGCGCCAAAACCGCGGAGAATCACAGCGGAGCGGAGAAATAGTTCCCCGCTCCCATCTTGTTCGGAACCGATATTCACACCAAATCGGCACCACCAGACCTCAGCACGGTATATAAACGCGGCGTTTCGGTATGCGCCCGCTTCTTCTCTGTATTCCACTTGTCAAAATCTTTGTTCATATTTTTATCTCCCCGCTCATTAACTTTGGCAAAAGCAAATCGCGGAGAGCAGATAATTTTTGGTTTTCGTGTTTGATACTGGAAATTTTTTCTAAAATCTGCGAAGCCATAGCAGTAAACTTCTCTACTAACTCCGCTGGAGGAATTATAATCTCAAAGCTCGAAATCGCTTCCTTTGATAGTCCGAGAATATTTGTGCCTGCTGCTGCTCCAATGACCCGCGCGCGAAATGCGGATTGACGCAAAAGATAATAGAGAAATGTCTTATTCAAGTCTGATTTTGGCCGAAGAATATAGATGTGGTGAGTGAATAGATATTTTTTATTTCCCAGCCACTCCTCAACTATTACTGGATTTCCAATAATTTCTCTTTCTTGAGTGATGTCGGTATTAGAAACAAGAAGGTCTCCGATTTCGGCAATGTGGCGTGGTTTGTAATCGCCAGAATAATATTTCAGATTGTCGTAAGAGAACTTGCCGCCACGCATGAAACAACCAAGATTTATCATCGGCATTCCTGATTTATTTAGCCCCGATCCTTTATAAGAAATTCCCTTGTCAAGGCCAACTATATCCGCGAGCTTTTTCACTTCCCACCCCTCTGGAATTTTTCCTAATTCCGAATCAACCATTTTTATTTTTTCGTGGCCGGGGAATTTGAAATTTACAAACCACTCCTTAAAAATCGCCTGCGCCGTTGCTTCCAAATTTTTGCTGATTTTATTATTCAACTCAATCTTGTCATCAAAAGCGGAAAGAATATCCGCGATGCGTTTTTGGGTCTCTAGATTTTCTGGAACTTCTACCTCTATATTTTCAAAAGCAGCGCGTTCTACACGCTGACGACCAGAAGCGCCAACCATGCTTCCTTCGGCTAGTTTTCGAATACGAAATGTGCGAGATAAATAATGAATAAAGTCACTGTTAGATATTCCTTGTTTGCCACGCAGTACATAAAATTCGGTTGATCCGAAAGCGGGACTTTTTAACTCTTGGGCTTGCGTTATTTTCCCATTCTCTAAACAAGGAGTAATGCGAGCAAATAGAGTGTCGTTTTCTTCGAATCTCGCCCCGGAACCTTTGAAAACTTTCCGCTTTTGCCAGTTTGTTGTACGAGAAAGCGGCGCGACATCCGCCATATCCAAAAATGGATACTCTTTGCCGCGTTGAATCTGAACCGTTGGGTTTATATTTGCAAATTCCCCCAACCTCACCTTCCGCCAAGTTTTAGATTGTGATTTTGTTTTTGTCATACTCACAGAGTTATTTATCTTGAGATTTACTTTTGTATTCCAAAATAATTTCTCCCCTTTCTTTTTCCGTTATAGGACAATTATCGCAACGATATACTCCGCAGAGCGATGAGTATCCGCCGTCGGGCAAAATAATTCTTTCTCCACATTTGGAGCAGTAGGTCGGCTTAAAAGCAGGCGGATTTGGTAGCTTTTCAAAATTGTATTCGTTCATGCCATACCACACATACATTTCCAGTTCGTGTTCAAAATCCTCGCGACACTTTTTGCAAGTTCTCCAATCGTCTTCATGTTCTTCCACATTGTGGTGTCCGCATAGCGTAAACCGCCGGTGATTGCGCGAACAAATATCGCGCGAATATGAAAACATCACATATTCGCTTTCATCGCCACACACCCAATTGCCGCAGCATTCCGTCTTATACCTCGGTTTTTTTGACTTGCCGCACAATCCGCACGGAGGATTAACGGTTCGCTTTTTTATTTCCTTTATTGTTTTTTTCATATTTTTGCTCGTATTTTCATATTTCTACTTTTTGGGCAACTTTCTTGGTCACAGCGGCATTTGGATATCCCTATCCAGCGGCAGTTGCTCCAGAAATGACATAATTTGTTCCGGCGTCGGTCTTTTTACATTGGTAATAAAATAATCTTTTTGGAACATCGGTTTCTTTCCAATCTTACTACACTCGTCAAGTACTGCCTCAATAAAACTCGCCGGTGCGATGTTAAACGAGACAAGCGCTGTGATAAGAACATATTCTTGAAAACTCTCGGCTTCCTCAATTTCAACGGTAAACCGTTCGGACACTTTCTTAAGCGTCTTGGCAAATGCGCCCGCCGATGATTTCCTGAAATCGGCGCTTTTGTCAAACGCAAGCACAACAAAGCAACGCATCTTATTGTTTCGTACTCCTGCCGGACTGCCAATCAATGTTTCGTTATCCCACAATCCATCATCAACCGGTTCCGCGCTCCCTGTTTGCTCGTTCCAAACAAAATGGTTGGATGGAGATACCTTATCTTCCACAATGCCATATTTATTATCACGCCCCAAACCGCACTCACCCATAACAAATGCGTGCATTCGTATGATAGTTTGAATTGCCATACTGGCTTGTTTCCGAGCAAACGCTCTAGATTCTTCGTCTCGGAGTTCAACTTCCCCAGCTGAAATAACATAACCAAACTTTCCGCGATATTCAGCATGGTCAAAAAGTTGCAATACTGGCTCATCGCCAATAAACATTTCCCGGCGCTTCTGCGCATATTCAAAAGTGAATGGGTTTATTTCCGCCTCAACAACAAGAAAGACGCGGCTTACGCTGTCGTCCAAAATTCTTGTCTCTTCGCATAAACGAACCTGCGAATACGGACCATCCTCGCCCCACATTTGCTCATAATTCTTTGGCGTAAGTTTTTTGTTTATTTTTTGGTCTTTTTTCATACTTTTCCTTTATTTCACAGCATAATTTCCACTTTTCCACTTTTTGGCTTGCTACCAACCGCTTGGTATGCTACACTAGCTCCGGTGCTTGGAGGGCTTTGGCCCTGTCACGGCTATCCAAGCTGTAACCAAGCGCCGCTAAAAGACACCGCCTTGCGCGGCGTTTTTTAGTTTAATCATGTTCAGGATTACCACCATGTAAAATCCGCCTACTGGTATTTTTATCAATTCCCCAAAATGGAATCACGCTCCAAAAGTGCTTTTCTCCTCCCGCAACTTCTTTCACAATCACTTTGACGCGCACCGAATCCAAAACGGCTATGAACTCGTAGTACGCAACATCTTTCATTACTCGCTCCCACCGGCTGTTTGTTTTTTGTTCTTCAAAACGCCGCACTGACCAAATACCCTGCATTGTTCGCGAGAGTTTCAGAATTTCCGACGCGTAACGAATAAGCTTCAGGCGACTATACTGATCTGTGTGCGGCCGCGCTTGTCCGTCTGTTTTGAACTTCAGATGCCGCAGTCCTTTTGCGTTAAAAGCGACATCGCTCCCAAAGTATGGACAGCGAATTTTTTCTACGGTCGTGTAAAACGCTTCGGCATCCGTCCGCACCTTTTCAAAATCCTGTTGGTCTTTGAAATTAAATTTTCCCATGATTGAACTTGCGTAAATTCGCGGTTATCTTTTCTTCCAACCCTTTGTTTTCCTCAAAAGATTCTTTCAACTCACCGCTCAACTTCCTCATCTTTTCCTCAAATGGCACGCCGTCGTCTTCCTCCTCGGCAACACCTACGAAGCGGCCCGGAGTGAGGACATAACCATTTTTTGCAATTTCATCTTTTTTGACTGCTTTACAGAAACCGGCAACGTCTTTGTATTCTCCGGCGCCACTCTCGCCGCGCCATGTGCGAACAGTGCCAGCGATTTTTTTGATTTGCTCTTTGGTGAATGTAACCTGCTTGCGGGAAATCTGTTCAAAGGTTTCTCGCGCGTCTATAAAAAGCGTCTCGCCGGTACGTTCGCGGAATCTGCCGTTCTTTTTGTTTTTGGATACGAACCAAAGTGAAACCGGAAGCGCGACATTGTAAAAAAGCTTGGGCGGACAGGCAATAATCACATCAATCATATCTTCCTCAATGATTTTCTTCCGTATTTCGCCTTCGCGGCCGCTTACCGCAAGCGCCCCATTTGCCATCACAAAGCCCGCCATTCCGTTTGGCACCAAGTGGTGAATGAAGTGTTGGATCCATAAAAAGTTGGCGTTGCTTCCCGGCGGCGTGCCGAATTTTATACGCGGGTCTTTGTCGGAAAGCCGGCCCGGTTCCCAGTCGGCATTGAAGGGTGGATTTGCCAGCACAAAGTCTGCGCGAAGGTCTGGAAACTTGTCCTCATAATAAGAATTGCCCCATTCCATCTGACCGATAATTCCGCGAATAGCGAGGTTCATTTTACAAAGCCGAAGCGTGGTCGGATTACTCTCTTGCCCGAAGAAAGAAATTTTGGTCGGGTCCTTTTGATGCATTTTCAGAAATTCGCTAGATTGCACAAACATCCCACCGCTCCCGCAGGCCGGGTCAAAGACGCGCGCGTTTTCATACGGCGACAAAACTTCAACCAAAAGACGGACAATGGAGCGAGGGGTGTAGAACTCGCCGCCTCTTTTTCCTTCGGCGGAGGCGAACTGCCCTAAAAAGTATTCATACACTCGGCCGAGGATGTCTTTCTCCTTGTCTATGTCATGGTCAAACTTAATTTTTGAAAAAATATTTACCAGCTCCCCGAGAATTTGGTAGTCCAAATGCGTTTTGGTGAAAATCTTGGGCAATACGCCTTTCAGTTCCTTCGGGTTCTCGTTTTCAATCGCTTCCATTGCCTCATCAATGTACTTTCCAATGTCGTGATGCATCGCGTGGTTTCGCAACTGCTCCCATCGGGATTTTAGTGGAATATAGAAGATCCCGACGCTCTTGTATTGGTCTTTGTCATTCACAATGTGCGTCCTGTCCGCTTCGTTTTTAATGTAGTAGTCCCTGTTTTTCGGATCGCTCGTCCATTGTTCCAACTGCAAGCGCCGCTGATAGTAGGAATCTGAAACATATTTTAGGAAAAGAAGACCCAAGACAATGTGTTTGTATTCAGAGACATCAATGCTACCGCGCAACTTATCCGCGGCTTTCCAAAGCTCTTTTTCAAACTCAAGATCGTGGCCGGCTTTTTTGCCTACCTGTGCGGCAGACAGACCCAGTTCGGTGATTTTTTTGGCGGTTTCTTCCTGCTGTTTTCTTATTTCGTCCTTTATTTCATCGGGCAGAGAATCCTTGTCTATGATGTAGCCCTTGCCCTTTTCCGCAGCCGAAATTTTGCCCTTTTTAACGAGTTTTGTAACCTTTTGGGCCGCTGCAACACGGCTAATCCCCAACATTTTAGCCAGTTCTGCCGTGGTTATATATTGTGCCTTATTATCCATACACAGAAGAGCTTATCATATGATAACCTATATTGTCAAAAGTCATCTTCGCCGAAGCAGAGGTAACAGTAGATATAGTTTCGAGTAAACTACCCTGCGCAAGCGCAGGGCGTTTCTCCAACCGAGCGCGTGGTTATAGGTTGAATAATCTTAGCTGACGCATGATACCAATACTATTCGGTCTTTCGATTTAGCAAAATTATGACGGCCGTCATAATTTTGCTAAAACTCTATTCCATCCTTTGCTTCTATGTCCGTTCTGGTCATTACTCGTTTCATATCGTATGTTCCGCCATTACCCTCGCGCGGAGCGCAGGGAGCTCTGGCGGGTCATTAGCCTGAATGTTTTTTGATCGTTATTAGGCTCTGGTGAATCCCAACTAGCAGGATCTGGTAACTCGCTGAACAAGTATACTTCAGTTAGGGGGTACTAATAGTGGCCATCTGTTGACATTATTTTTGATTTCATAATGCCAGAGTGGCCAATCTTTTACGGAAAAATCAAAACCGACAACGCCTATACCAATAATGCCAGAAGCAGCAGTAGAAAAAGCCGAAGTTTGTGCTCCCGTACTATGAATGAAAAAATATCTCCAGTTTGAATTTTCTTCCAACTTTCTCTGTGTTTCTCTTCCAGCCCCCAAGTCCAGTATTTAAAAGCTGTTAGCCAATGCTCCGGCGGCCCAGTGAATCTGAAAAATTGTTTGGTATTGATTGCTGAAGAAAAATCAGTGTTCATAGTTTTGTGTATTTCGTGTTTTTATCTTTGGATTTGGAGACAGGATATTTGAGGGCATTCTTTTCAATCTTTTTGGCAGAGGCGGAAATGATATCAATACCGAGGTCGTGACTAAGGAGCAAGACCCAATTGAAAACATCCGCCAGCTCTTCACCAATCTCGTCTTTGTGCGTTTTGACGTACTTCTCTATCTCCTTCTCGCTTTTCCATTGAAAATGCTCCAACACCTCCGCAGCCTCAAGTGACAGCGAAACCGCCAAGTCTTTTGGTTTGTGAAATTGTTCCCACTCCCTCACCTTTCTAAAAGCGATCAACTTTTTGGTTAATTCTTCAAGGTTTTGCATATTTCCGCGTTCTACTATGTAAGACATCAGTGAATTGGGGTCATAAAATAGCCCATATTCACTAAACTAGGACTTACGCAATCGGTGTCATTCCCGTGAAGCTTGTCCTCGCGAAGGCGGGGAACGGGAATCCAGGGCGTTAAAAAACGGCCAAATACTGGATTCTCGCCTACGCGGGAATGACAGAAAAGGAAGAAATGCGTAAGTCCTATAAACTATATAGTGAGATAAAGCCAAGAACAAGGAGCTTTCTCTCATTTTCAATTCAAGGTCGAACATTGATATTCACGAGAGGAATGATTGCTCGTTGATTGCCTAGGGACCAGCATTTCTGCTATACTCACTATTAAATCAGACACTCATTACCAATAAATTCTTAAGCATCAAAACAATGAACTTCATGGAGAGAACAGTAACTAATACCGCGGCAGTGGCCGCCATTTTACTACTTGTTGCATCGACCGCACTCGCGGCAGACCCTGCCGGCATCGCCCTCCCAGCCGTCCCCCCGCCAAAACCTCAACCGGCTCGCGAACTCCGGAAAGATATCCGTGATATTCGCGTGGAGCGCCGCGAAACGGTCAAAGACGAGTTCCAAAAAGCGCGAACCGACATCAAAGCGATTCGGGCAACGGCCACGAGTTCCGGAGCAACCAAGGACGCGGTTCGCTCACCGGTCAAAGATATCCGGACCGAGGCAAAGCAAAACATCAAAGACGCCCGAACCGAGGCGAGGGAAGAAATAAAGACAAAACAAGCGGAGTTGCGCAGGGTGCGGCTCAATCGGGAGTTTGAACGCGTCTACCGGCGGTTTACGGCGGCGGTTGAGCGGCTTGAAAAGCTCGCGACACGGATTGAATCGCGCCTTAAGAAGTTTGAGGAACAGAGCCGGGACATGAGCGCCTCGCGGACTCGCCTTGCTGAGGCGCAAGCGAAAATTAGCGCGGCTCGCAATGACACCGAAGCAATCAAGACCGCGGCTGTAAGTTCAGGCGGAACGCTTGACGCGGGAACCGCGTTGGAAAGTCGTCGCAACGCGGTGAAGACGGCCAAGGAAAGCATTAAAGTGGCCCACGCCGCGCTCGTTCAAGTCGTGAATGGAATGAAACCCGGTCGAAGCGGCGCTCCTGCCACTACCACCGCTGAAAGTTCAGGGAATTAGCGCAAACAATCTATAGCTTTTAGCTTAAAAACATGAACCCAATGGAACAAAATCAGCCGCTCGGCACAGCAAAAGAGGGGCGGACCGGACCAACGATTGGAATTATTATCGTCGTTATTATTGTACTCATTCTCGTGGGGTTGTACTTCTGGGGTGAGAGACTCCGAAACGCCGAACCCATGGATTCGGTGACTAACACGCTTCAAGAACAAAGCGCTTCCGATGAGCTTGATGACATTGAAACGGACCTTGACGCAACGATGATTGAGGAACTTGATAGCGACTTGGAGGCCTCGTTTATGGAATCGCCGCAATGACCTTATGCGGTATGTCTGCCATGGATTCTAATCAATTACCCCCAACTTCCCCGACGCCGGCTCCCGCACAACCTCTGGTTGTAGCGCCTGCGCCGGCTTCCGAAGCGGCTCCCGCGGATCCACAGATTGCGGCGCCTGTCCCCGCTTCTTCACTGCTGCCGACTCCTCCGGAAAGACTTCTTACGGCTCCACCCCATACCTCATGGGGCGCGCTCATCGGCATCATCATTATCATAGCGGTGCTCGTCGTCGGAGCGCTGTATTTTTGGGGCGCGAAACTGGAAAGAATGAATGTTGAAGGGCAGAATGTAGAAGGTAGATAGTAGAAGGTGGGAAGGAAAAATAAGACGAATGAAAGGCTTTTTTAATGTTTGCTCTCGTATGCATATTGCATTCAGCGCGAGGGTTCTCTTTCTGTTGTTACTATTTGCATGAACTACACCGTTATTGAAAAGAAATCGCTTCCACGTTCTGAATTTTTTCTGTCTCTTGAGCTCACCGCGGAATATGTGGACATACATCTTCGGCAGGTGCTTGAGCGCCTAAAAAAAGATACGGAACTTCCCGGATTCCGAAAAGGATTCGTGCCGGAAAAGATAATCAAGGGACGTGTGGGAGAAATGACGCTCTGGGAGGAAGCGGCGACGAAAGCGCTTTCTACGGCGCTTGGCGAGATCTTTTTCGCGGAAAAGCTCGACGTGGTGGGACAGCCGCGCGTTGAGGCAACGATGCTCGCCCCCGCAAATCCGGCGAAGTTCAACATCACCCTCTCGCTCTTTCCGAACCTAGAGCTTCCTGACTACAAAAAGATTGCCGCCGAACATACTGGGAAGAAACTGGAGCATCCAGAAATTGAGGAAGTGGAAATTGACGAGGTGGTTGCGGAAATACTCAAGCAATACAAAGATGCCAACAAAGCCGCTTCCGGAGAAAAAGAGCTTCCGCTTACCGATGAAATTGTTAAGAAGTTCGGCAATTTCGGAAGTGTTGCCGATTTTCGCGAAAAAGTGAAACAGGGGCTTTCTCTCCGCAAAGAAGAACTCAACAGAGAAAAGCGCCGCGCCGAGCTTCTTGACGCGCTCACAAGGAAAAGTCAGAGCGAGATTCCGGACGTGCTTATAGAAAGCGAGCAATCGCGAATGGAGAGCGAGTTGCGAATGCATCTTGAGAAATTAGGAAGCTCTTTTGAGAATTATCTGAAAGAAATAAAAAAAGATCCGGATTCGCTCAAAAAAGAGTGGCGCGCAGACGCGACAAAAAGAGTGCGATTGCAACTCATACTGCACAAGATTGCGCGGATAGAGAACATAACCGCTTCCTCGGATGAAATCGCCGCGGAAGTAGCGCATATCGTTGAACATCACAAAGACGCCAATCCCGAAAGCGCGCGCGGGTATGTTGAAACATTTCTCACGAACCAAAAGGTTCTTGAATTTCTGGAAAACCAAAAATAGCGTTAAGCGTACAGCGTTTAGCGTATAGTGCGGAACATCAAATTTAGGACTTACGCATTTGCCTCCCAATTCTCCCTTGGTAAAGGGAGTACCCGCCTAACTTTTCAGAAAAAGTTGGGCGGGGGATGGATTTTATGGCTTTATTCTGAATTAGAAATCCTCCTGCCTCCGGCCACCTCCCCGCCTGCGCCGAGCCTCCTGCCTGCGCTGAAGCTTCGGCAGGCAGGTCGGCGGGGACAGGCTTTAGAAAAGAAGGAATAGGAGCCGAATGCGTAAGTCCTAAAATTATTTGTCAAATCATATTTTTGTTTGTATACTCTGACCATCTTAGCCATAAATCTTGCATCGTAACTTGTAAATCCATGTCCATTCTAATTCCCACAGTAATTGAAAAGACAACGTACGGCGAACGTGCCTACGACATTTACTCGCGCCTTCTCAAGGAAAATATCATCTTTCTCGGCGGGCCGATTGACGACCATGTCGCCAACATTGTGATTGCGCAACTCCTCTTTCTCCAATCCGAAGACCCGAAAAAAGAAATCAACATTTACATAAATTCACCGGGTGGTTCCGTGACCTCCACGCTCGCGATTATTGACACGATGAATCACATAAAAAATGACGTTGCCACTACCTGCGTCGGCATCGCGGCTTCCGGCGCGGCGATGGTGCTCTCCGCGGGGAAAAAAGGCAAGCGCTATATACTCCCCAACGCAGAAGTCATGATTCACCAGCCGCTCGGGGGCGTCGAGGGCCAGGCGACGGACATTGCGATTACCGCCAAGCACATCTTGCAGACCAAAGAAAAGCTCAACAAGATACTGGCGCACAACACGGGAAAGCCCCTCGCGCAGATTGAAAAAGACGTGGAGCGCGACTTCTTCATGACAGCGGAAGAAGCGAAAAAGTATGGCATTATTGACAAGATCATTCAAGTCATAGAGTAGTCATAAAACAGCTGATTAGCTTGTTAGCTTGTTAGCTTTTTGGGCCAGTTTCTTTCCGCACACCTTCTCGCCACGCACAGACGTGGTAGATGAACAACCGCACCGCAAGCGGTGCGGTATCATGAGCCGATTGTGGTTAGCGATTGTTCCACCAAGGGTGTGTTGCCAAATGCCGAAATTGCCGATCTGCCTGTGCGGGGCACGCAGACAGGTTTTTTGTCTGACTTTTTCCGTTTTTCTCGTATTCTTCCGTCCCGGTGTCGCCCCGAAATTGCATTCGGCAACAGTCCCAAGCGGACTGGTCTTGAGAAGGAATCGTTCTCACCTAACCAGCTAACCAGCTAAAAAGCTAATTAGCTAACTCATGCGCGCTATAGGCCATAAATAACTGTTACCGAAATCTCTGGTTACCGCGGGCGCGTTTTTGAATGCGAAAAATCTTTGTAATCAGGGTATCAATC
>MHSB01000043.1 GCA_001821155.1 Candidatus Taylorbacteria bacterium RIFCSPLOWO2_01_FULL_50_130
GGCGGCAGTTTCATTCTCTTCGTTGCCGCGCTACTCGAGTTCGAGGCCTTGAAGCGCGGCAAGATCTCGGTGATTGAACCAACATGGTCACTTGAAATCCCAACGTCGGTCCTCCTTGCTTATATAATTCTCTCGGAGAAACTCTCGTTCTATCAACTTCTTCTCATTCTTTCTCTCATTATCGGCTTGTTCCTTATTTCCTACCGCGGACAGATTTTTTCATTCCGTTTCTTTGTGGAACGCGGAGTATTGATTTCACTTCTTGCCGCCGTCTTTATGGGTACGGCAAACTTTTTCGTCGGCTGGGGAGCGCGCCTCACCGACCCGCTCCTCATGAATTTCTTCCTCAATGTTTTTATCGCTGTTGCTTCCGGACTCTTTCTCCTGGCGCGTGGGGAGCTTCACAAATTTTTCCGAGATTTCGTCCAGACCAGAAAACTCATGCTCCCGATGCTAATCTCCGACAACGCCGCGTGGGTTGCTTTTGCCTTCGCCATGACGCTCGCGCCGATCGGTATCGCCGTCGCGCTCTCAGAAAGCTACATCATCGTTGCGGTCATTCTGGGGCTCGCCATTAACCGCGAGCGGCTGGAACGGCATCAAAAGTTTGGACTCATCGCGGCTATCGCGGCGGCGATCACCCTTGCCGCGACCATGGTTTGAACATTAGGCGCGCGTATCCCCAGCCAGCCATACATAGACTGGTTCATCTTGGTACAATGAGATGATGTTTGTCCAGCTGGTTTCAATCTTTCCCGCATCATGGTAAAAAAATCGTGCGACGGTAATTTTGTGAAGCGGCGCACCCTCGCGATTGCCGCGGCAGTTGTATTTTTAGGCGCCTCCTCCTCTCTTTGCGCAGACAGTAGTCTCGGGCGTACTTTCCGGGAACACGGTGTGGACGGCAGAGCAGGGTCCCTACCTCGTTACGGATGTTTTCACCATTCCCGCCGGCTGCACGCTTACCGTGGAGCCCGGAGTTATTATCAAGCTGAATCATGCGTTTCCCAGCATTATAGTTTCCGGCACGCTTGATATGCGCGGAGCGCCCGACGCGCCGATAGTCATTACTTCTTTCAAGGACGATGCGGTTGGCGGCGACACAAACGGCGATGGAGCGGCTTCCGCGCCGGCTCCCGGAGATTGGCAATATCTGCGCACGCTGGATATGGGCGCGTTTCGCGCCGAGCACCTCCGCGTTTCCTATGGCAGCAACACGTTCTATGGCGGTGGCAGTTCCCGCGCCTCGCTCATCTGGACTGGCGGCGCGGAGCTTTCCTTGTCAAGCACAACCCTCTCGCACAGTGCCGGTCGGGGCGTGTACCAAGAGTCTGGCATTACCACCATTTTAAATAGCGCTATCAGCGATAACGCCGGCAACGGATACGAACATCGGGGAGGCCTGACGCGCATCAGCGGGAGCAATCTTGAGAGCGACGCTCCGGCGTATGCGGTATACAACCCGACCGTTGCCGATGTTGCGGATGCTCGTGGAAATTGGTGGGGTAGCCCAAGCGGGCCTATGCATTCTTCAAACCCCGGCGGTTCCGGCGCGTACGTCTCCGACCGCGCGCTCTTTGAGCCGTGGCTTTTGAGCGACCCGTTTGCGCCGCCGGAACCGTCGTGCTGTTCGTCGGTTGCGTTTATTCCGGGCCTTGAGGCGAGCCGCCTTTATGGACCGGGAGCAATCTTTGAGAACCAACTTTGAGAGCCGAACACCAATGATGATGTCCGCGCGCTCGCGCTTGACCCGTTCACTGGCGAAAGCGTCAATGTCGGCATCTATACCGACGATGTGATTGACGAAGCGTTTTCGGTAAATATCTACAAAAACTTTCTTTCTTTTATGGAGGATATGGTAACAGCGGGGGATATCGCTGATTTTGAGACATTCCCTTATGACTGGCGATTTGATGTCAAGGATGTGGTCAATCGCGCCGTGACACTTCGGAATGGTAATTATGAAATGATTCCGCGTTTGCGAACAATGGCGATGGCGTCTCAAACCGGCAAGGTGACAATAATCGCTCATTCAATGGCGGTTTAGTGGCGAAAGAATTGTTGATGGTTTTGGAAAATTCCGGCGAGAAAAATTTAGTGGACAGGGTGATTTTAGTGGCGACGCCGGAACTCGACACGCCGAAAGCAGTGCTGGAAATGCTTCATGGTATGGAACCGTTTATTTTTAATTTTCCGCGCGAGGAAGTAGCGCGCGAATTGGCGGAAAATATGAAAAGCGCGTACGCCCTACTACCGTCGGCCGAGTATTTCAGTGAACTCGGTGCGGGCGCCCGACCGATTATTGAATTCAGCACGACGACGGCCACCACTTTGCCTTTTCGGGGAATTTACGGCGAGACAATTTCAAGTTATGGCGATTTGCGCCAATTTATTTTAGGCGAAAACGGCGCGCGGTTGGAGCCGCCGGCGGCTGCCGTCAATCTGCCGAATGTTTTGAAAGAACCGTTTTTGGCGGTGGCGGAAACGCGGCATGGCGAACTTGATGTTTGGCAGCCGCCGGCGGGCGTTGATGTCGTTCGGATTATCGGGTGGGGGTTGGAAACGCCGCGCGGCCTTGTCTATAAATCGGCGATGCAAAATGTTTGTAACGCCGACCTCTCCGTTTGTTCCGCTCAAGAAGTGCTTGACCCCGAGCCGCTTTCAACGGTCGAAGGCGACGGTACGGTGGTCTATTTGTCAGCCGATGCTCTTGGTGGGGAGAGGTATTATGTTGATATCAAAAAGTACAACGAAGAAAATTTTAATCGCAATCATAAAAATATTTTAGAAATTAATCCAATTCAAGAACTTTTAGCTATTTTGGTAAAAAAAGAAGCTACAACAACACTACCCGCTTTTACCTTCACCTCAAAACCGGACGCGGGCTCCATCGGCGAACGATTAAGAATAGATGTTCACTCTCCAGTTGTCTTAAATCTTTACGATTCGTTTGGTCGGCATACTGGCCCAATACCCAATCCTGACCCATCTTCTGACCTTGTCTTGTCCGAGGAGCAGATTCCTAACAGTTACTACTGGCGGCTGGGCGAAGGGCAATACGCCGGCACCAGCGGAGCGGCGACTACCACCGTAAAACTAGTCGGCACGGCGCTCGGTTCGGCGACGGTCGGTATAGAAAGAATAGTCGGCGACGATAACACTATTTCTGCTCTTTTATTTGAAGCTGTGCCCATTACCGCCGGCGGGCTGGCGACGATTGATATTGTTCCAGATGTCGCGCCGACAATGTTGCTTGATGTGGACGGCGACGGAGTCGTTGACGCCGAAATTACGACGGACGGTTTCTCATCGGAAGACCTCATTGCCATTCTAATGACCCGCCAGAGCTCCCTGCGCTCCGCGCGAGGGTAATGGCGGAACATACGATATGAAACGAGTAATGACCAGAACGGACATAGAAGCAAAGGATGGAATAGAGTTTTAGCAAAATTATGACGGCCGTCATAATTTTGCTAAATCGAAAGACCGAATAGTATTGGTATCATGCGTCAGCTAAAATTATTCAACCTATAACCACGCGCTCGGTTGGAGAAACGCCCTGCGCTTGCGCAGGGTAGTTTACAAAGTTTGATTAAGACGCTTGATTTACCTGATAAGAAGGAAAAACGGCTTCTCAAGGTGATAGATAAATTAGGGAAAGAATTGGCCAGAGAACACAAAAAAGAAAAAGTGGAAAAATTAAAAACCGAACAGGCCTTTAAGCATCTTCTAAAAATCATTGAACAATATCAAAAGAAAAAAGTCCTTTCAGCCGATGAGGCCAGTGAGTTGATAAGTGTGGTTGAAAATATTCAAAGTAAGGTGGTAAAATAGAATTAATTAGGACTTACGCATTTCTTCCTTTTCTGTTATTCCCGCGTAGGCGGGAATCCAGTATTTGGCCGTTTTTTAACGCCCTGGATTCCCGTTCCCCGCCTTCGCGAGGACAAGCTTCACGGGAATGACACCGATTGCGTAAGTCCTATAATGGTTTCAGCCACGCTTTGTGGCGGTTTGTATTTTGTATTATATTAGTACTGGTAGTAATAATGGGTAAGGACGGAGATTGTCCGTAGGCCGACTCTTGCCCAATAGCGTAAAAACATAAACAGCCATAATAAATATGACAAAATCAATATCGATGACCTCAACGATAACTGTAATCATTGCAACAATACTTGCTTTTACACTTATAGCATTCGCAGATACGGCATTTGCTGCAAAGCCGTCTAGTTGCGCCACGATTCAATCCGGCACAATTACGGATTCGTCCGGTAATCCCCTTACCGTAGGGTATGACCAATTCGGGTATAACTATCAGGCACATATGTTCAATGGGACATACGACAGCTCCGATAGGAATATCGATGGAACTTACTGGGGTTCAACAGGAGATTATGTTGACGACAGCTTGATTATGAAATGGAGTGATGCTTGGCTGGCCAACGTTGACTGTAATGGCGACGGCAAGCTCGACCGCGGTCTCGTGGACGGCGTAGTAGGCGGCACCAGCAAGGGCTGGCTCACGAATGAGGTCAACGGCGACTACGACTCTGACGGCGACGGCATACAGGATGCCCACTACACGTGGTTTGTCAAGATTGTCTGGGTCGGGCCCGGCGGCTCCCTGTGGGGCGAGTACGAGATCATCCAGGAGGTCTACAACGATCCGGTAGGCGGGTTCCACGGACTCCAGTTTAAGGTAGGAGCTCCGGGGTTCGGACTCAACGACCGGTGGACCCAATAGCCGTAAAATGAGTTTCTGAAACTCGTTTGCAAAAACCGCCCAAATGGCGGTTTTTTGTTTTTCGCCTACTTATGCGAGCAGGATTCTCTCCACAGATAATGGGGGATAACGGTGACAGGCACAGCTAAATAAACCAGAATGTGCTATAAACTAGACAACAAAATCTACCAAATACGGTGCCGGTATCGGAAGTGTCGCATAACTTTTACGGCGGGCACGTGTTATAATTTTTGCATGCGCGCGGCACTACACGACATAGCGAAAAAACTCCTCGCGCCCGGCAAAGGTATTTTAGCCGCTGATGAGAGCGACTCAACTTGCGCCAAGCGGTTTGACAAATATGGAATTGAAAAGACGCCAGAGATGCGACGCAGGTGGCGGGAGCTTTTGTTCGGGACAGAAGGTATTGAACGAGGGCTTTCAGGCGTGATTCTTTTTGACGAGACCATTCGACAAAGCGCCTCCGACGGCACGCCGTTCGCAAAGTTTCTGAAAAGACGCGGCATTCTTCCCGGCATCAAAGTTGACCAAAAGACAGAGCCTTTCAACAAGGTTCAGAACAAGCCACTGCCCGGTTCTCCAGAGGAAGAGGTGACCAATGGGCTTGATGGACTTCCGGCGCGGCTTCAAGAATACGTAAAACTCGGAGCGGAATTCACAAAATGGAGGGCGATAATCAGGATTGGCAATGGACTTCCGACAAAGGAATGCCTGCGCGAAAACGCGACGCGTCTCGCGGCGTTTGCAAAAAAAAGTCAGGCGGCCGGACTCACGCCGATTATTGAGCCGGAGGTTTTGCTTGACGGAGCGCATACGCTCGCGCGAAGTGAAGAAGTGTTAACTGAAACGCTTCACGTTGTTTTTGAAGAAGTGCAACATGCGGATGTTAACCTTTCAGAACTTATTCTGAAGTCCAGCATGGCGCTTCCGGGGAAAGATTCGGGAGAAATCGCAACTCCCGCAAAAATCGCGGAAACTACCCTCCGCGCTTTTTCTGCCTCGGTTCCAAAGAAAATTTCCGGCATTGTGTTCCTTTCGGGCGGACAGACTCCAAAGGAAGCAACAGTGCGCCTAAACGAAATCGTGAAAACGGGGAAAGAGCAAAATGCTCCATGGCGCATCACATTTTCCTATTCGCGCGCGCTGCAGGACCCGGTGCTTAAGGAGTGGTCGGGCAGGAGTGAGCGCATGCGATCCGCGCAAGAGATTTTCAAAAGGCGTGTGGAGGAAACAAGCGCGGCGTCTGAAGGAAAATATAGCCGCTGATTGAGGACAATCAGCGGAATGTCGAATTTCGAATATCCAATCTCGAAGGATAGGAAATATCAAACAAGAAATACAAATACAATTTTTTGATATTCGAAATTAGATATTCGTTATTTTATGGAATTACTTGATGTTGCGATCGAGGCGGCGAAAAAAGCGGGAGAAGTTGTACTTCGTCACTTTGAGACTTCTATAGTGCGCCATGTTAAAGCCGACAAAAGTTTTGTGACGGCGGCCGATATGGAAGCTGAAGCCGCAATACTCCGCGAAATCAAAAAGGCGTTCCCCGGTCACAGCATTTTATGCGAGGAGAGCGGCGCGGAAAGACAAGATTCCGCCTATGAATGGGTCATTGACCCGCTCGACGGTACGGCCAATTTCGTGAACGGGATTCCGCTCTTTGCGATTTCCATCGCGACGCTTCAGGATGGGACGCCGACTGCCGCCGTCGTATATCAGCCGGTTGGAAATTCTCTATACACCGCCGAAAAAGGGAAGGGAACATATTGGAACGGCAAACGCGTGAAGGTGTCTGATGGCGGAGGGGAACACGCGATGATTACGTTTGCTCCGGGCAAAAAAGAAAAGAAGCGATTGAACACACTTCTTGGCGCAGCGGAGCAATTTGTCAAATCCAAGCGCTATTTGGGATGTGCCGCGCTTGACCTTGTCTACGTAGCACGCGGTGGAACGGAAGGAACTTTCTTTTTAGGACTCAATAAGTGGGATTATGCCGCCGGGGTTCTGCTTGTAAAAGAAGCCGGAGGAAAAATAACCGACTTTGCCGGAATCCCGTGGACATTTGGTTCCAGCGACTTCTTTATCGCCTCCAACGGAGTCATACACGACGACCTTCTCAAACTCGCCGCAACCGCTGCGCCATAGTGCAACTCGCCCCTGCAAGTTGGAGACATTGATTCATTGTTGCGCCTATCACATTTGTGTTATGCGCGTCCCGTCTTTTTCTATGCCAGTGTTTTGCAAAACACTAGCATAGAGATATACTATAGACCTACTGATTAAACCCCGATTCCATGCTATCATACCTACATGAACATAACAAAACTGAAACAACATCCCAAGACATTCACCCGTCTGTTCGGCATAGAACCCCGCAAGTTTGATGAACTGGTCATGAAAATCTATCCCCTGTGGATACGAGCTGAATCAAAGCGTCTCCGTCACCCCCGTAAAATCAAGAAAGGATCGGGTCGGCGCTACAAGCTTACCTTGGAAGATGCAGTTGCCATGCTCCTCCTCTACACCCGCGCCTATGTAAGCCATGTATTTCTTTCCGCCTTGTTTGATGTCCACGAGAGCGCTATTTGCAGATATTTTGCCCGCATCCGTCCCATCACCGAAACCGTATTTGATCTGCCAACCAAGAATGCCGACCTTTCAGAAGAAGAAATCCTCAAATTGGTCGTTGATGCCACAGAACAGAGAACGGAACGAAGACGCGATGGCGCTGGCTATTCAGGAAAGAAGAAAGCTCATACCGTCAAGACCCAGATCGTGGTAAGCGCGAAAGGAGACATCGTACATATTTCAGAATCCGTTCCCGGCAATGTACATGACAAGAAGCTGTTCGACCAGTCCGGGGTGATACTTCCCGATACGGCCAAAGGCGATCTGGCGTATCTGGGAACCAATATCGCCATTCCGCTCAAATCATCGAAACTGCATCAACTTACTCAACGGCAGAAAGATCATAACACCCGTCACAGCAGGAAACGCATCATTGTTGAGCATGTGTTTGCCTCACTCAAAGCATACCGTATTCTAGCTGACCGCTTTCGTGGCGCACTTGCTCACTACCATCAATACTTCTTAATTGTCTGTGGTTTGCGCAACCTCGCGAGATCCTAATCCTTGATGGGATAGGGAACTTACGAGGTCGTACGAATCTTTAATCAGCGGGTCTTATGTACATTACTATATCGCCATCATATTCATATGGCCGTTGACTATCGAAAAATGGAAAGGGTCGTGAAAGGTTTTGCCAATCATAACAGAATTAAAATATTAGAGCTGTTGCGGAAAAGGCCGGAACTTTCGGTTGCCGACATATCAGATATCCTCAACATCGGGTACGAAAATGCCTCCGATCACATTAGGAAGTTGAGCATCGCTGGTCTTGTGATGAAGCGCAACTTTGGTCCCAGCGTGTTGCATCGGCTTACCTCGCGCGGCGAGTCTATTCTAGTGTTTTGCAAAACACTGCAATAGACTACCCACTGTAACGCAGTTGAACAATTTCTGATTTTCCAGTATTGTTACCTTACACTGACCGCTGAAAGTAAGTAGCTTACAGCTTATAGTGCGGGATCATATAACGGTAGGAAAAATTTAGGTTCCCATGCTACAATTACAGCATGGGAAGTAACTGGAGCAAAGGATTCACCAAAGAAACTCACCCCTCGGTACGGAAAATATCCGAGACGATGAAGCGAAAAAGACTCGATAATTTCGCTAAGTGGAGAAAGGAGATGAAGGCTAGCGGCAGGATACGTTCTTCGTATCCAGCACTGCTTAAAGATGGAGACCTCGCCGAATTTATTGGAGTCGTGCTCGGTGACGGCCACCTAAGCAAATTTCCTCGTACGGAAGAATTGACGGTTTTCTCAAATTTGAATAACAAAGGGTTCATCCGGAGATATAGCCATTTAATGGAAGAGTTGTTTGACAAGAATCCTTATGTGGCAAAAACGAGCTGGAGTAATTGTGTTCGCATGCGAATCTATCAAAAAAAATTAAGAAACGGCTTGGCGTTCCGTATAGTCCGCGAGGTAAGAAAAATATCGGGATTCCCAGTTGGATTTTGGATAAAAAGAATATATTAGGACTTACGCATTTCTTCCTTTTCTGTCATTCCCGTCCCCGATCAGGTCGAGGGCAAGCTACGGCGGGAATCCAGTATTTGGCC
>MHSB01000044.1:0-33269 GCA_001821155.1 Candidatus Taylorbacteria bacterium RIFCSPLOWO2_01_FULL_50_130
CGTATCGCCAAAATTCGGGAAGAAAGAACTTCACAATGGAGTGAAAAGTATTACGCTGAAGGAATGCAACTGGTTTCAAAAGCCGATTTCCGGAAAGACGTATGCCGCTCGGGCGCGCTATCGAGAGATGCTTCAGCCGGCAAAATGTTCCGCGAAAGGCGAGCATACCGCTCGCGTCGCATTTGCGACGCCGCGCATAGTCGCCCTCGGGCAATCGCTGGTGCTCTATGACGGCGACGCGGTGGTCGGAGGAGGAATCATAGCGTAGCAATTTCGAATCTCGAATCTCTAAAGGTATTGAAGTAAAAAATGAAAAACAGCGGTCAATTCGAGTATTAGAGATTTCATATTTTTTGAAATCCGAAATTAGGTATTCGATATTTTCCCGTAGTGTATAATATTCCCATGTTCCCCCAAGATATTGAAGTAATCAAGGTCGACGGCACGAAGGAGCGTTTTAATGGAAAGAAGCTGGAAGAATCTCTCCGAAGGTCCGGCGCCGATTCCCTCGTCGCTTCAGAAGTGGTGGCTCATGTGGGGAAAGAGCTTGTAAACGGCATAACGACTTCCGATATCTACCGACATGCCTTTTCTGTTCTTAGAAACAAGCAAAAAATGGCATCCGCGCGATATTCACTGCGCCGCTCGCTTCTTGCGCTTGGTCCGACCGGCTTTCCGTTCGAGAAATTCATAGGCGAGATGTTCAAAAGAATGGGATTTTCCGTTTTGCTGGATCAAATGGTGCAAGGGAAGTGCGCCAGCCATGAAATGGACATCGTCTCCTGGAATGGCGAGAAACTTATTATGGTCGAGGCAAAATATCACCACGAGCAGGCTTATAAATCCGACTTAAAGGTCGCGCTGTATGTGAAGGCACGCTTTGATGACTTTCAAGATGGCTCGTTCTCCTATGGCAATCGCACAAAGCTTGATGAAGGGTGGCTTATCACCAACACCAAATTTACGGAAAAGGCGATTCACTACGCGCAGTGCAGCGGCGTAAAACTCGTCGGGTGGAATTATCCCGAGCGGGGCAATTTGCACGACCTCATTGCAACGGCCGGCATTCACCCCATAACGTGCCTGACGACGCTCTCTTTCGGCGAAAAGCAGACGCTTATGGAGCAGGGAATAGTGCTGTGCGAAGACTTCATTGCGCAAAAAGCAAAACTGAAAGCGCTCGGCTGGGGCGATGAACAGATAGAGGCGGTTGCCGCGGAGAGCATCCTTTTGTGTTCGACGTAATGCATTTTTCGAGATTTTTTTAAGACGCCAAATGCGGTATACTTTTCTCATGCGCCCAGAATACAGCGGCCGAAAGAGCAGAGTTTTTGAACCAAGCTCCACGGAGCCATTCCGAATCTCTCGCTCTAAAATTGATTTGTTTCTTGAATGTCCGCGGTGTTTTTACCTAGGACAGCGCCTTGGAGTGAAGCGGCCGTCAACCGCGCCCTTTACGCTAAACAACGCGGTTGACCACCTTCTCAAAAAAGAGTTTGACAGTCACCGCGCGAAGGGCGACGCACATCCCCTTATGAAAAAATATGGGATTGACGCCGTGCCGTTTAAGCACAAGGATATGGACCGCTGGCGACACAATTTTTCCGGCGTGGATACGCTCCATGCGCCGACGAATTTTCTAGTTTTTGGCGCGGTAGACGATATTTGGGAAAACGCGCGCGGCGAGCTTCACGTGGTTGATTACAAAGCCACCTCAAAGGATGAGGAGGTTTCAGAGCTCAACGACAGCCGCTGGCATGACCAGTATCGCCGACAGATGGAAGTATATCAATGGCTCCTTCGGCAGAATAAATTTCGGGTGTCCGACACCGGCTATTTCGTCTACGTCAACGCCTACCGCGACCGAAAGGCGTTTGACGGCAAACTTGAATTTGACGTGCGCGTGATTGCGTACAAAGGAAGCGACAGGTGGGTGCCGAGCGTTTTGGAAAAAGCCAATAAGTGTCTTTTGTCAAAACGCATCCCGGAAACGGGGGAAGCGTGCGAATACTGCCCCTACCGCGAGGCGGCGGGGCGGGCCTTTAAAGCCGCAATCCTAAAAAATGGCGGCAAAACATGCATCGGGGAAAGCGGCACGATTAAAAAAGATGAAACTGGCACGCCAACATCGGCGAGGCTCTTTTAAAGAGCGGGTGCGCGTGGTTGTTTCCCAAATCCCTTCCTGCCTACATCGACTGTAAGAGTCAGACTCTTACAGAAACACATATGCTTCTGCGGCCGTCACTACGCCAAGATAGGGACTGTTGCCGAATGGCAAAATCGTCGTTTTTGCCACGCAGAAATAAGGGTTATTTTGGACAAAAAGTGACAAAAACGCTATTCGGCAACAGTCCCAGATAATTTCGCGGCGGAATTCGGAGCGCGTCCCACGGCCGCAGATTAGGGCGAGTCCTCAAGCTCAAATTGAGTCCAGAGCATGCTCCGGTGTCAATACTCTTTATTTGTATCGTTCATTCCAGATTTAAGAAAATTCAAATTCCGCCGCGGCGGATACTGTCCACCTGGATTCTTGTTTCCATTCAGTTCCCGACTTTATAGTTCATCCCCCAGGTGTTTTTCACGCAAATATCAAAACTGTCTGATATAGTGGCTTGGTCCTGCGCGCTCGGATTTTCCAATGTGGCGTAAAAACCGTACTGCTGATTGGTGCCGGAAGTCAGGCATCCGTAGCCCCTGTAGTCCTTTCTCCAATACATATAGTTTGTGCTTCCCGGGTCCTTCATCAGGGTTGGTATATATGTCGGAGCAAGTGGGTTGCTGCTTGGATTTCAATTGGTCAGCCAACCCGCCGATCCGGCATAAACTCCATTGGTATCGTAATAGAGCTCGTTCGCCCTCGTCATTTGATTGAGCGCGGATTTTCTCTACGCATCTCTCGCCTTCACACGGGCGGAATTAAGGGACAACAAAATCACCGACGACAGAAGGGAGACGATAGAGATTACCACCAAAAGCTCAATCAGGGCGCAGGGTAAACCCCGCTTTATCTTTGGACAATTTCATGGACCCGCTTTTCATTTTACTTTGCGACACCCACCAAAAGTATACAACAAGCTACTGACAACAACAACTCGTCCGAAAGTAACTTTCCACACCTGCCGATACATGGCGTTAATTCCTCCTTTCCTAAAGGAGGCGGCCGGGCTTCGAGGATGGAGGATTTCTAAAATCCCTCGGCCTGCGGCCACTCCCTTTAGGAAAAGGAAAATAAGAGGTGTGGACCGTTACGTCCGAAACTGTTTCCTGTGGACACCGGGTGTCCGCAGGAGTCCTTCTCAAATCTGCTGATTTTTCGTCTCTCTTTCGCACAGTCGCGCTGCGAGAGTGGCTCTAAAAGCACATCCTCCATGGGTTTCGTAATTCAAAGTCGGGTAGATAGAAATGAGGGTACTGTGTCGGCAGGTGAATGGGGCGACAAAAAACAACATATTTGAGGAAAAGAAGGCGGAGTATTGGAAGGCAAGCAAGCGGCGAAAGGGCGAACTCCTGCTGGCGGTCTGTGAAGTATCGGGACTGACCAGGAAAGGAACCATCAAGCGGTTCCGGAAATTGCAGATGCGCGACCCCGCGGCACAAGAGCGGCGCGGCCGTCCGCGGTGTTACACCCCCGATGTCATTGCCGCCCTGAAGCAAGAGATTGACCGACGTACCCAAAAGGTGTTTGCTATACAGAAGCGACACGGGAAACCGAGAAAAATGTGAAAGTCCGCTGCGCCATTTTTTCCTCGAGTACCGCGAATCTTTGGATTGTCTGTCTGTGCCGAGGCGGCTCCTGCCCGCGCTAAAACTTTGGCAGGCAGGTTGGCAAGCAGCGACGGGGTTTTGAGATGAATTCTGGAGCCGAAGGCGCAGTACCATAAACAGAACGCGCATCTAACAGTCGCGGATACATACTATGCGATAGGAAGATGACGAAGCAGGAACTTATCAACCATTTCAAGAACGATACGAAAGTACTTGTCTCGCCAACGATGGAGAAGGCATTTCGTGATGTGGACCGAGCCGCCTTTGTACCCGAGGGACTCCTTGACGAGGCGTATGAGGACTATCCGCTGCCTATCGGGTTCGGAGCCACCATCTCCCAGCCAACCACGGTTGCGTTCATGCTGGAGAAGCTCAATGTGCGAAAGGGCCAAAAAGTTCTTGACATAGGAAGCGGCTCCGGCTGGACAACTGCGCTTCTCTCGCATCTTGTCGGCCCCAAGGGTAGGGTAATCGGGCTTGAAATTATTCCCGAACTCGTTACTCTTGGCCGGAAAAACATCGAGCATTTCTATTCTGATATTCTTGAGAATACCAGAATAAGAATGGCATCAATGCCGGAGATAAAGCTGGCAAAGAGAGGGATGATGGGGCTGCCCGAAGAAGCGCCATTTGACCGGATTTTGGTTTCGGCAGCGGCAAAGGAAGTCCCGTCTAAACTTATAGAGCAGCTAAAACCTGTCGGCGCACTTGTTATTCCCGTCGGCCAAGAACTTGAAATGCAAAAAATCGTTATTCTTCAAAAGACGAAAGGTGGCACGGTCATAGCCGAGGAATATCCAGGATTTGTCTTTGTTCCGCTACGATAGCATATGCGTCAGCGCTGTCTGTTCGTTTGGGGAGCGCTTTTTTATTGGCGGAAATTGCGATAAAATAAATGGTATGACCACGGCAGATATTCGGAAAAGATTTTTGAAGTTTTTTAAGTTACGCGGACATACTGTCATCCCGAGCGCTTCGCTTGTGCCAGAAAACGACCCTTCAGCGCTTTTTACAACTGCCGGGATGCAGCCACTTGCTCCATACCTTTTGGGTCAGCGACATCCGGCGGGGAAGAGATTGGTTAACATACAAAAATGCGTTCGCACCGTTGATATTGACGAGGTTGGAGATAATACGCATCTCACGTTTTTTGAGATGATGGGAAATTGGTCACTCGGTGATTATTTCAAGGAGGACGCAATTAATTGGAGTTATGAACTTCTTACATCAAAGAAGGAAGGATTTGCGCTGGACCCAGAACGTCTTTACATCACTGTCTTTGAGGGCAACGCCGACGCACCAAGAGATGAGGAATCCGCGAGTATTTGGAAGGCGGCAGGCATCCCGCAAAATAGGATTTATTATATGCCAGCTTCCAAAAACTGGTGGGAGGCAGGCCAAAATGGTCCCTGTGGGCCGGACACGGAAATGTATTATGACAGTACGGAAAAAGGGCTGGGCGATTTGACCCATGAGAAATTTCTTAAGGCCGACGAAAAACAGGAGGTCGTTGAAATATGGAATGATGTATTTATGGAATATCTCAAAAAAGAGGGCAAAGTCGTCGGTAAGTTGTCGCAAAAGAATGTTGATACGGGTGCGGGACTTGAGCGCATTGCGGCGGTGCTTCAGAAGAAAAAGTGTGTCTTTGATACGGATGCCTTTGAACCGATTATGAAAAAGCTGGATGAATTTTCGCCTAATGGTGACCAACGAGCCAAGAGAATAATTGCCGACCATATTCGTGCGGCAGTATTTATGATTGCGGATGGTGTCATCCCCACCAACACTGATAGAGGTTATGTGCTTCGCAGATTGATGCGTCGAGCTTTTCGACATTTGGACATTTTGGGAATTGAGCTCGGAGCAATAGCGCAGATTATTGAGGTTTTAACTGAGGCGTACATGAATATATATTTCCTTAGCGCAGAGCAAATGGAGCATCCGTATCAAGTCATCTTACGCGAAGAGGAAAAGTTTAGAAGAACGCTAGAAGCAGGTTTGAAGGAGTTCGAAAGAAAAATAAGGGACAGAGGCGGTGTCACTGGGAAAGATGCCTTTGACCTCTACCAAAATTTCGGCTTCCCTTGGGAGTTAACAAAAGAACTTGCCGAATCAAAAGGGGTTTTGTTGATTGGCATGTCAGCTGGATTTGAGACTGAATTTCAAAAACATCAGGAAATTTCTCGTGCTGGGGCTTTGAGAAAATTCAAGGGAGGTCTTGCCGATGCGAGCGAGATGTCCGTGAAGTATCACACGGGCACGCACCTGCTGCATCAGGCGCTGCGGGATGTGTTGGGGAGCGAGGTTCGGCAGAAGGGAAGCAACATTACGTCGGAACGGTTGCGGTTTGATTTTGCGTTTCCGCGAAAAATGACTGATGAAGAAAAAAAGAAAGTTGAAGAAATTGTGAATGAGAAAATAAAAACGGATTTGCCGGTGCATAAAATCACATTGCCACTTGACGAAGCGAAGCGAAGCGGCGCGGTTCATTTCTTTGATGAAAAATATCCTGACGAAGTGCTTGTTCATTACATTGGACACTCGCTCGCAGGTTCCTACTCAAAGGAATTTTGCGGCGGGCCGCACGTTACGCACACGGGAATGCTCGGAACATTCAAAATCGTCAAGGAGGAGGCGATTTCGGCCGGGGTACGAAGGATTAAGGCAATTCTTATGTAACATAGAGCATGGAATATGAAATAGAGAAGGTGATTCTACGTTTTTTCCGCTTCATGTTTTATTTCGACGAGCGAGGAGCGCCGCGCGGGCGTCTCGTTTGCATGGCGTCCGAGCAAAATCGAAACAAAGGTTCAATACCTCGCGAGCTTGTCTGCGAGCGAAAAGAATGAGCGAAGCGAGTTCCGACAATACCTCGGAGCTTGCTCCGAGGAACCTTTATTTTTTTTGCTTTATATTTCATATCCCATTTTTCATACCCCGGCGTGTTATACTTGCATCATGTCCTTTCTCTCAAAAAAAACTAAGAACGAATGTGTCCTTGTTTTTGATATCGGAAGCGGGAGCGTCGGCGGCGCGATTGTGCTTATCTCTCCCGGAGCCATCCCGAACATACTTTATAGTTTCAGGAGCGAAATGCCATTCCAGGAAAAAGCCACTGGAGCGCGCCTTTTTTCTCTTATGTCGCGCTCCCTTTCCCAGGTGGTCATGGCGCTTAGCCGCGAAGGCTTTGAGGCGGCTGGTTTTGGCGCGCAACGTCCGCGGATAGAAAAAATCCTGGTATCGCTCTCCGCTCCGTGGATGGTCGCTCTCGGAACTTTCTTGCAGCTTCGGAACAAGGAGCCGATGGTAGTAACCGAAACGGTGTTCGCAACCCTGCTTGAACATTTTGACAAAAGCGAGAACGGTCTTGTGGAGAATATCCCCAAGGAGTGCAAAAGCATGGAAGGACACCTTCAGTGGTCGGTGCTGAATGGATACCGAACTGCTGCTCCGTTTGGAAAGGAGGCCGCAGAGGTCGAATTCGCCGTTTTTCGGAGCTTCTCGGCGCCACGGATAACCGAACGAGTAACAGGCATTATTGCCGATTTCTTCCACGCGGAATGCGTTCGACTCCACGCGTTTTCGTATGTCTCATTTCGGGCGGTGCAAAAAATCTATCCGCGGGAGGAGAATTTTATCCTTGCCGACGTGAGCGGCGAGCAGACAGAAGTGGTAATCGCGCGAAACGGCGCGATAGCGGATGTCGCCACCTTCCCGTTCGGAAGAAATTATGTGGCTCGTCTTCTCGTTAAGGAGGGTGGAATACCGGCGGGTAGCATTGAAACTTTTTTCCGCCTTTCTTCGGAGGGAACCAGCGCTTCGAAAATGACCGAACGCGTCAGAAAGCTTTTGGGTCGAGTCCGGGAAGATTGGCGAAACTCGTTTGAGAAGGCCCTCGCGAGCGCTTCAGAGGAGCCGTTTTTCCCACGGTCAGTTTTTATCACTGCTGATGCGGACATAGTACCTATCGTCTCAAGCGCGCTAAGCGACGAGATGGCTATTCGCCTTAACCTCGCTCCGTGGAAGTTTAGGGTAATACCGATCGGCGCAAAGGAACTTGCTCCGCTAGCGCAGTGGAGCGCGCCTAAAAAAGATGATGCGTTCATTGCAATCGTCTCATCATTTGCGCGCGAATCGCGAGGATAGTAAACTATAACAAGCTCGCCTTCCGGCGCGCGCGATATATATGGTGAAAAATATCTTCCAAGATGTAGTGACTCGCGAACGAAAGTCCATTCGCCACGTTCCGATTCCCCGTAAAGAACGGGAATCGAATGAGCAGAGCGAAGACATACTTTACGAGCGCGAAGAATTCCAGATAGAGGAATCCGGTTCTTTTTCATGGAGAAGAATACTATTGTGGGGAATTGCGGGGCTGTTTTTCATCTTGCTCATTATCGCGCTTTTGACGAGCTTTACCGGAGCGACGGTAACGGTTAGCGCGAAAGCGCAGACTGTATCGGTACAGCAAGAGTTCATTGCTTCAAGAGATGACGGGACAAAACTTCGTTTTGTGCCTCTGCCGATAGACGAAACGACGGAAACCGTCATACCGGCGGAAATTGAGAGGAAGGTAGAGGAGCGGGCCACCGGCACCATTATCATCTACAACAATTTTTCGGATAAACCGCAGCGTCTCATCAAGAACACCCGCTTTGAAACAAAGGACGGATTTATCTATCGAGTCGGCAATTCCATAATAGTTCCCGGAAGAATGCGGAAAAACGGACAGCTCGTCCCAGGGAGTGTGGAGGCCGCCGTTGTCGCAGATTCTCCGGGTTCGGAGTATAACATTTCGCTCACCGACTTTACCATTCCCGGATTCAAATCCGACCCGGCGCGATTTTCAGCATTCTACGCGCGTTCAAAGACAAGCATGAGCGGCGGGTTCGACGGAGTCGTAAAGGTTCCGTCGGAAGAGACGCTTCGTTTGACACGAGCATCGCTTCGCGAAATCGCTGTAAGGAGCATCCGGGAGCAAAAATTGGCGGCATCTCCCCCCGGCTACGTTCTCTTTGACGGCGCTATCGCAATCAGCCACGTTTCTTTGCCTCCCGAACCAAAAGACGGGAACCGGTCGCTAGTGAAGGAGCGGACTACCGGAGCGGTATTCGTGTTTAAGGAGGAAGACATAGCGCGAGAAATCGCCAAAGTAGCCATACCGAATTTCAATGGTACTCCAGTTGACATTCCCAACCTGAAGGGTCTTATCTTTCTTCTGAAGGAACCCCAAGGTGGTGCGGCCGCAGAGGCGCAAACCATCCGTTTTTCGTTGCAAGGAGAAGCGCGAGTGGTTTGGCTGTTTAATGCATACAAACTGCGGGAAGCGCTGCTTGGCAAAAACCGAGACGAGCTTGCATCCGTTCTCCTTAACTTCCCGTCGATTGAGAGAGCAGAAGCAGTTATTCGGCCGTTTTGGAGTCGCGCGTTTCCCAAAAACCCTAAGAAGATTTCAATACGGGAGGCCCCATGAACTTGACCGCGTTCCGTAGCGGAGCAGGTAAACCACCGCACCTTTTATGGCCCCGCCCAACGCCGCGCAAGGTTGACCTTCTCTGCAGGACTTGCTAGTATGCGAGCGACACGAAGATGCCCGTAACTAACGCAAAGGAAATGAATGCGACTACCGGAAAAGTGGTAGAAGCGCTTCCAGATACGCTTTTTAAGGTGCGGCTTGGAAATGGACAGGAAATACTGTCCTTCCTCTCCGGAAGAATGCGAATGAATCGAATCCGTGTTCTTATCGGGGATAGCGTCATCGTTGAAATCGACCCGTATGGGGGGAAGGGAAGAATAACAAAACGACTGTAACAGGTAACCTGTAGCTTGTAACTGGAACAGAAAGATCAGTTCCAGTTATTCAGTTGCGGTTATCAGTTGCAGGTTATTTTTATGAGAGTCAAGGCATCCGTCAAAGGAATATGCTCGAGATGCAGGGTGGTACGCCGCAAGGGGTATCTGTACGTTTTGTGCAAAAGTAATCCCCGACACAAGCAGAGGCAGGGATAGGATAACTGGGACACGTAACGGTAACTGTTACTGATCACTGAAGGGAAAAATCGGTTTAAGTTACCTGTCCTCGTTCCAGTCATTAGTTAATTCTTCATGAGAATTTCAGGCATAAACATTCCCGACGAAAAACGACTTGAGTATGGATTGCGGGTTATCTACGGCATTGGACATTCGCGCGCGCTCCAAATCCTTCGCGATGCAAACGTTGAGCCGTCAAAAAACGCGAAAGAACTTTCAGCGGTCGAGGAAAACGCCATACGACATGCAGTTGAAAAATACAAAATAGAGGGAGATCTGAAGCGGGAAGTGTCCGCAAACGTGAAACGCGTGAAGGATATAAAAGCGTATCGCGGAGTACGACATACCAGAGAGCTCCCGGTGCGAGGACAGCGGACAAAAACCAATTCGCGGACCCGTCGCGGCAATATCCGAAAGACGATGGGAACGGGAAGGAGGGCGGCGGAGAAGAAGTAACTGGAACCGGTAACGGTAACATGTAACAGGAACGAAAGAGATAGAAATCAGTTCCAGTTACCTGTCCCAGTTTCAGTCATAAGTTGATTTTCATGGGGAAAAAACGCATAGTCGCAAAAGGAGAAACAGAGAGCGCCGACAAAGCCGCGCAGCATTCTGCGTCAAGAAAGCGCACGCTTGCCAAAGCGGTTTTGTATGTTGAATCCACGTATAACAACACGCGGCTCACGCTTACCGACGAAAGGGGGAACGTGGTCGCTTTTTCATCAAGCGGAGCACTTGGCTTTCGGGGCGCGAAAAAAGGCACTCCGTTCGCAGCGGCAAAAGTCGGCGAAGCAATGGCGGCAAAGGCCTTATCCTTTGGACTTCGAGAAATTAGTGTGGTGGTAAACGGAGTCGGTTCAGGGCGGGAATCGTCCATAAGAGGATTCGTCAACAAGGGACTTTCCATCACGAAGATAAAAGATGCGACGCCGGTGCCGCATAACGGACCGCGTCCGCCGCGACCGAGGAGAGTATAACAGGAACTAGTAACTGTAACTTGTAACAGGAACAAGAGAAAAGCGATGGAAGACGGATAGTTCCAGTTATCTGTACCAGTTACAGTTACAGATTATTTTTATGAGGATTGGACCACGTTATAAAAGAGCCAGGCGTCTCGGAGCGGATATTTTCCCGAAAACCGATTCGCCCAAATATGCGATTCGCGCCGGCAAGGCGCTCGTGAAGGGTTATGGCAGGAGTGAATTCGGGGCACAACTTAAGGAAAAACAGCGAGCGCGGTTTTTTTACGGCATCTCGGAGCGCCAGTTTTCCCGCTATGTGAAAAACGCCATTGCGAAGAAAAGTGAACGTGATGATGAGGCCCTTTACACCGAGCTTGAAACGCGCCTTGACAACGTTATTTATCGATTTGGCATCGCTCCTTCCCGCCAGGCGGCCCGGCAGTACGTTTCTCACGGGCATTTTACCGTTGCTGGCGTTCGAGTCACCGTTCCCTCATATCGCACCCGCATTGGCGATGTTATCCGCTTGCGAAAAGGAAGCGAGTCGAAACGGCCGTTTACCGCTCTTACCGACCTGTTGAGGGACCATGAAGCCCCTCTGTGGCTACGTTTTGACGCGCAGAAGGGCGAGGGAGTGGTGGTCGGCAATCCAAATCTGGTGAAAAACCAGCTTCCTTTCAACATTGCGGCGATTTTGGAATTTTATCGGAGGTAAGTTCGAATGCATCACTTGCGCGCTCAAAGGAAATAGGTTATTATATCTCTCTTGCTTTATTCATTATCAGCATAACTTGGGTGGTTGCGGAAACGATTGAGTAGTGGTTGCCGCCTCCGCCACAATGTATGTCGGATTTCAATATCATTCTTCCCTCCAAGCCAAGAATTGTGAAAGAGGAGGGTTCCACCGGAATCTATGAAATTGATGGACTTTATCCTGGATATGGGCATACGCTTGGCAATTCATTTCGCCGAATTATACTGTCATCTCTTCCGGGCGCCGCCATTACCGGAATCAAAATTGATGGCGTGGAACATGAATTCTCCACGATTCGAGGGGTGAAAGAAGATGTTGTGACCATCATACTCTCCTTGAAGCGCGTCCGAATAGCGATGTTCACCGACGAACCTCAAACACTCACACTTTCCGCAAAGGGCGCGCGGGAGGTAACGGCGGCTGACATCGAATATCCGGGACAAGTTGAAATTCTTAATCCGGAACAGCACATCGCAACGCTTACGGAAAAAAGCGCGGAACTGGCGCTGTCCATGAAGGTGGAGAAGGGTCTTGGCTATATCTCCAAGGAGGTTTTGCAAAAAGACCGTGTTGAGATCGGGCAGATGACGCTTGACGCCATATTCTCCCCCATTAGGCGAGTCAATTATGAAGTGGAAAACATGCGCGTTGGAGACCGTACTGATTTCAACCGTCTGAAAATCTTCATTGAAACTGACGGTTCTATCACTCCAAAAGAAGCGCTTGAGAAAGCGATATATATCATGATATCCCAACTCAAGGCGATTGTCGGCTTTACGGAAGACAAGACGGAGGATGCCGTAAGAGATGAACCTACCGCAGTGGAAGAGCCGATTCAGAAGCGAGAAATTGATACCGAACTCTTGAAGACGCGGATTGAGACCATTGGGCTCTCTCCACGTGCCGCCAATGCGCTCGCCGGAGCGAATATTCGAACGCTTGGCGGATTGGTGAAAAAGAAGGAAGAGGACATTCTCGACATTGATGGGCTCGGAAACAAGGGAGTGCAAGAAATCAAGAAAGTGCTTGGAAAGATGGGAATAACGCTGAAATAGCTTCTAGCTGCTAGCTGTTAGGTTCCTAGGGGGAAATCTTCTCGGACTGAAAGCTAGAAGCTAGAAGCTAGAAGCTAATCATGCGCCATTCAAACAGAGTAAAAAAATTTGGTCGAGAACGGAAGGAGCGGAAGGCGCTCATGCGTTCGCTTGCGGAATCGCTTTTAGAGCGCGGCCGCATACGCACTACTGAAGCGCGGGCAAAAGCGCTTCGCCCATTCGTTGAAAGAATCATAACCCTCTCGCGAAGCGGCACCTTCGAGTCGCGCCGGCTTGTTCGCGCGCGTCTTAGAAATACAATTTCCCTCGGCAGACTCTATCGGAGTGTTGCTCCCAAATACGCGACAGTAAGAGGTGGATATACGCGCGTGGTGAAGGCGGGATTCCGGATAAGTGACGGAGCGAAAATGGCCATCATTGAACTAGTATAATGGAGCGGTTAGGGGCTAGTGTAAAAAATCCGGAGTGCAGACCTGCTTAACGCTAAAATCCTATGCAAAAATACATTATTGACGCGCAGGGAAAAAGACTGGGACGAGTCGCGAGCGAAGCATCGGCACTGCTCCGCGGAAAAGGGCTTGCCTCTTTCAAGCCAAACGCTCTTCCCGCCGTACAGGTAGAAATCGTGAACTCGTCCAAGGTTGCGCTTTCGGAAAAGAAGCTTTCGGAGAAAAGGTATAGACGATACTCCGGCTATCCGGGCGGGTTTAAAGAAACAAGGTTAAGGGAATTTATCGCGAAAAAGGGGATGCGTGAGCTTTTTAGAATGACGGTGCTTCGAATGCTCCCTAGAAACACACTGCGTTCGCGACTTATCAAGCAATTGACAGTCAAAAGCTAGGAAGCTAACAATGGAAACTGACGCAACAGCGGCAAAATACATTGAGACAATCGGCAGGAGAAAAACTGCCGCGGCGCGCGTGCGGATTTTCCCCGAGGGGAAGCAGTCGATTACAGTCAACGAAAAAGACGTTGAATCGTATTTCAAAACTAGAGAACAACGGCGCGTAGCTATAGAGGCCTTAACAAAAAGCAAACTTGCCGCAAAATTCTTAATAACGATACGAGTACGTGGAGGAGGGCTTTCGTCGCAAGCAGAAGCGGTGCGGCATGGAATCGCTCGAGCGCTCGTTTCGTACGACGCCGAACTCCGAAAAAAACTTAAACGCGTCGGCTTCCTCAAAAGAGACCCGCGAAGCAAGGAACGCCGCAAATTCGGAAAAAAGGGAAAAGCCCGCAAATCTCCGAAGTGGTCGAAGAGATAACTGTAGATTTAAATCAAATGGATGGTGCAAATGCAAAAAAGAACGCAAATGAGGTTGAAGCTGATGATGGTGCAGTAGGAGATGATGACGTGGTAACCGAAGAATCCGCCGTCGAAACCGTAGATGATGACGTGGTAACCGAAGAATCCGCCGTCGAAACCGTAAAGGAGCTACGCGAAAAGCTAAAGGCGTGCCAAAAGGAAAAAGGGGAATATCTTACTGGATGGCAGCGAGCAAAGGCGGATTTCATAAATGCGCGAAGGGAGGAAGAAAAGACGATGGCGCAGTTCTCGAAATTCTCCAGCGAACGGATTATACGCGACATCATTCCGGCTCTCGACAGCTTTCACAGCGCTTTCGGCAATAAAGCAAGTTGGGAGAAAGTTGACCTCAATTGGCGCATGGGCGTACAGTATATCTACTCGCAGCTTCTCGCGGCCGTGGAGAAAAGCGGGATGACGCTTATTGAACCGAAGGTTGGCGAGCCGTTTGACACGAAAAGGCATGAAAGTGTGTCTGTCGTGCCGACCGCTACTGAAAGCGAGAACCATACAGTGGTCGAAGTAGTTCAGAAGGGATATGCGCTTCACGGCAAGGTCCTGCAGCCCGGCAAGGTTAAACTAGCCGAATATCATGGCAATTGAAAGCTAGAAGTTGTAAGTTTGAAGCTTAAAAGCAATGAAGCCTACCGGCATAAAGCAATCGAATATTTTCGAAAAGGTCGTCCGCCAAAACGGCAGATTTTTCCGTATACGATTCGTGATTGTCGAAAGGGAAGGGCGAATGCGCGGCAAGATTATTTCCTGCGAACCCGTCGAGGTCATAGACGAAATAGTCACAGTTGAAGGGAAGTACTTCTTTCCTATATCATCTTCCGCGCAGTGCGCCCCTCGAGGAAAGACTTGTCTTCAAGGAATCGTCGCTCCATTTTCAAAGCTTGAGTTTTTTACGAGTCAAATGACTCGTGCTCCTTCTTTCTAAAAGGTTTGGCCTTAAATCTGGGGAAAGGTCAAACCTTTGTGGTTGGTTCGGAAAAGAAAAAGCCCCGCGCGAATGCGAGGCGTGGTCAGCGGACAGTGAGATTATCCCAATCATGGCTGGCGGGAACAGACTTTTCGTCCAACAAGGTTAGGATTCCTGAACATCCTATCTGTTGCGCTTTCGTGCGAATTCGTTGAAGTTGCGCCAACGCGGCCGTGAGATTGGACTGAATGAGTGCGCAACGATACGTAATTCCTTCCTCACCATCAAATCTTACTGCGAACAGAAATGTAGTGGAGGAAGCGTGGTGCCGTGTTAAGGTTTAGTGGTCTGGAAATTAAATCATTGAAAATTAATCGTAAACCATAATTCATTATTCTTAATTCATATAGGACTTACGCAATCGGCGTCATTCCCGTGAAGCTTGTCCTCGCGAAGGCGGGGAACGGGAATCCAGGGCGTTAAAAAACGGCCACATACTGGATTCCCGCCGTAGCCTGCCCTCGACCTGATCGGGGGCGGGAATGACAGAAAATGACGAAACGCGTAAGTCCTATCATAATTCAATCTCTTATGTCCAAAATCATCGGAATCGACCTCGGCACCACCTTTTCTGCGGTCGCCGTGATGGAAGGTGGAAACCCGAGAGTGCTCGAAAACGCGGAAGGAGCGCGGACAACCCCCTCGATCGTCGCGCAGTCAAAGACGGGAGAACGCCTCGTGGGGCTTCTCGCGAAGCGGCAAGCGGTAACCAATCCGAAAAACACCGTCTTTCAAATTAAAAGATTTATGGGACACACCTTTGACGAGGAAGGAGTGCAGAAGGACGCGAAAAACGTGCCGTTTGAAACGCGTAAATCAGCAAACGGCGGCGTTGAGGTAAAAATGAGCGATAGATGGCTCCGACCCGAAGAGGTGTCGGCCATGATTCTTCAAAAGTTGAAAAATGACGCCGAGTCGCGGCTGGGCGAGAAAATCACCGAGGCGGTTATTACCGTGCCGGCTTACTTCAATGACAGTCAGCGGCAGGCAACTAAGGATGCTGGAAAAATCGCCGGCCTCGATGTGAAGAGAATCATCAATGAACCAACGGCGGCCGCGCTCGCGTACGGCTTTAACAAGAAAAAAGATGAAAAGATAGCGGTATTCGACTTCGGCGGCGGCACATTCGACATTTCCATTTTGGAGGTTGGCGACGACGTGATAGAAGTTAAATCAACGGATGGCGACTCCCACCTCGGCGGCCGCGACATTGACCACACAATCGTCGCGTGGCTGTCCGACGCCTTCGCCAGGGAAAACGGTATTGACCTGCGCAAAGACCCTCTCGCGCTCCAGAGATTGGATGAAGCGGCCGAGAAAGCAAAAATTGAGCTTTCCGCGGCCGTTCAAACCGAGATCAACATCCCCTTTATCACTTCCGGAGCCGACGGGCCTAAGCATCTTTTGGTGACGATGACCCGCGCCAAGCTTGAAGAATTGACGCGGGAGTTTATTGACCGGGCCATGACCATCACCCGGCGGGCGATGGAAGCCAGTCCGTTCAAGGTCAACGAAATAGATGAGGTGGTGCTCGTTGGCGGCCAGACCAGAATGCCCGCGATTCAGAAAGCGGTGGAAGATTTCTTCAAGAGGGAACCGCACATGGGCGTTAATCCCGACGAAGTGGTGGCGGTAGGCGCGGCGATTCAAGGCGGCATTTTAGGCGGCGACGTGCGTGACGTGCTTCTGCTTGACGTGATCCCGCTCTCTCTTGGGATTGAGACGCTCGGCGGCGTGGCGACCAAACTGATTGAAAAAAATACGACTGTTCCTACGGCGCGAACGCAGGTGTTTTCCACCGCGGCCGACAATCAAACCTCGGTGGAAATCCACATCACCCAAGGTGAGCGCGCCATGGCCGCTGACAATAAGTCGCTCGGGAAATTCATCTTGGACGGCATTCCGCCGGCGCCGCGAGGGCTTCCCCAGGTGGAGGTAACCTTTGACGTTGACGCCAACGGAATCCTGAATGTTACGGCAAAAGACAAGGCGACCGGCAAGGCCAACTCCATTAAAATTACTGCCTCGTCGGGTCTTTCCAAAGATGAGGTGGAGAAAATGAAAAAGGAAGCAGCCGTGCATGAAGCGGATGACAAGATTAGACGGGAAGGAGTAGAAGCCAAAAATATCGCCGAGCAATTGATTTATACTTCCGAAAAGGCATTGAAAGATGCGGGAGAAAAAGCGCCGGCCGAACTTCGGAAGACGATTGAAGACAAAATCTCCGACATAACACGCGCCAAAGACGCAATGCCGATTGATACTAACGCGCTTAAAATCGCGTCAGAAGCGCTCTCCAGCGAAATACAGAAAATCGGGCAGTATATAAGCCAAGCCAACCAGCAACCGGAAAAAGACGAAGGCGGGAAGGGGCCTAATCCTCATGGGGAGGACGACCAAGGAAATGTGAAGGATGCGGAATTCAAAGAAAAAAAATAAGAGAAGACAGCAACTGTTGAAATCAGATATCAACATCTGATTTCAACACAACAACCTTTGGGCCGGAAACTGAAGCTGACATAAAAACGGCATCTCCAAAATTGACGGAGATGCCTTCTGGGAAGGTGGAGTCTGGCAAAGACAACTATTTTCTAGCTCATGTCCATTCTTCTGCGCTCTGACTGCTCCAATCTTTTGAGCCACTGTTTTCGCGGTATTCGCCCGTCGAACATTCTCTGGATTGCCTTCCAAGCGTGTTCGGAGAGAGGACGCTCTGCGTTATTCGCCTTTCCATTCGGAAAAGTAGCTGACGAATGATTTTTCATAAGTTGTGAGCCGCCTTTTCACGGCCGAGTTTGCCCAATGAACTGCTGTACATATAGAAGTATAGCATATGATGATGCGCGCAGGTGCTGCGACATTCGACTATCCTGTACATATACTTGCATGTTGGGAGATAACTCTTTAAACTAGTCCTATATCAAAAAGTACCCCTTGGAATCGAAAGCGGTCATGGAGGATGCTAAATTTTAATTGCAATAATCATGAGCAAGGATTACTACAATATCCTCGGAGTGGATAAAGCCGCCTCGAAGGAGGAAATAAAAAAAGCGTTCCGGAATTTGGCGCACAAATATCATCCCGACAAGAAGGACGGCGACGAAAAGAAATTCAAGGAGGCCAACGAGGCCTACTCGGTTCTTTCCGATGATAAAAAACGCGCCGAGTACGATTCCTACGGCCGAGTTTTTTCAGGAGGAGCTGGGAGAAGCGCGGGACCAGATGGTTTTGAGGGATTTGATTTCTCAAACTTCGCTTCCGGACAGGGATTTGGCGCGAGTGGCTTTGAGTTTGACCTCGGAAACATTTTTGGCGATTTCTTCGGCGGAGCGCGGGAGAGAGCGCGCCGCGGCAGAGATATTTCAATTGACGTGGAGCTTTCCTTCCATGACGCGGTCTTCGGAACGGAACGGCGAATACTCATCAACAAGACAGCCGCCTGTGACGTTTGCCGGGGGAGCGGCGCAAAGCCGGGAGCGTCGGAAGAAACCTGCGGCATCTGTAACGGCAAAGGTAAAATTCGCGAGAGTCGGCGCTCCATATTCGGTCACGTTCAAACCACGAGAGTTTGCGGAGAGTGCGGCGGCAGCGGCAAGGTTCCGTCGGAAGCCTGCGCCGTGTGCGGCGGAGAGGGCGTCGCGCGAAAGGAACAGGAGGTTCTCGTAAGGATTCCGGCTGGCATAGAAAACGGAGAAGTGATACGGCTTGGCGGCGTCGGAGAAGCCATAAAAGACGGAACCGCCGGCGATTTGTACGTAAAAGTGCATGTTGCCAAGCACCCTCTTTTTAGGCGCGAAAAGAGCAACTTGCTTATGGACCTTTCCGTGAAGCTCACGAGTGCGCTCCTCGGCGATGAATATTCCATCCCCACGCTTGACGGCAACATAACCATTAAAATACCCGAAGGCATCAGACATGGAGAGATTCTGCGTCTGCGCGGCAGAGGCGTTCCAATAGACAGAAGCAGGCGAGGAGATGTGCTCATCAAAATATACATTGACATACCGAGCAAACTCGCTAAGGAAGCGAAGAAATTGATTGAGGAGCTTAAAAAGCAGGGGATATAGCTCTCGGCGAGGCGCTAAAATGCGAACTGCCGTATTGACACTTTTTTTAGTTGCGGCCGCCTTCGGGGTTGTGGCGTTTGTCGTTTTACAACCCTCTTTTTCATTTCAAGCTGGAGGGGGACAGGGTGCTGGCGATACAGCAAAGAGGCGGGCACCTAGCGTAGTTTTGATGCTGTTCGCCGGTGACATCATGCTTTCACGGAAAATTGGCGGGATAATGAAGGAAAAAGGGGACTATCGATTTCATTTCCTGAAGATTGCCTCAACGACCCTACGCGCGGACATTTCGTTTGCGAATTTAGAAAGCCCATTATCGTCTCGCGGAACAAAATCAGGAAGCGCGTATTCGTTCAGAGCAGAACCGATGGCAGTGGAGGGTTTGACGTTTGCGGGTTTTGATGTGCTTTCAGTTGCGAATAATCACCTATTTGATTACGGGGAGAAAGCGCTACGCGACACCCTCTCCATTCTTTCCGAAAATGACATTGCGGCGATCGGCGCCGGAGAAACCTTCCAAGACGCACATGCGCCGAGAGTGATGAAGGTAGGAAGGACGCGGATAGCGTTTCTCGCCTATTCCAATCTTTCCGTACCGTTTCTGGGGCGCGCCAGCTCATCGCCGGCCATCGCTTCATTTGACGATGAAATTTTAAGAGGCGACATCGCCCGCGCGCGAGAGATTGCGGACACGGTCGTCGTGTCGCTGCATTGGGGAGAAGAATATGAGACAAAGCACAATGCCGGGCAAACGCGCGTGGCGAGACTTTTGGTAGACGCTGGCGCGAATATCGTCATCGGCCACCATCCGCATGTAGTCCAGGAAATTGAAAGATACAACGGCGGCCTCATTGCGTATAGTTTGGGGAATTTTATATTCGACCAAAATTTTTCGGAAGAGACGGGAAAGGGTCTCGTCTTGCTCGTTACGCTCTCGGAAGGACGCGTTGCCGACGTGACGGCGCAGGAGGTGATGTTTACTCGCGACTACCAGCCCTACTTTATGGAGGCCAAGAAAGCAGAAACAGCGGAGTAGTTTCCTGACTATTATTTCCTGTTCTACCAGAGTCTCTTTGCTTAGGCGGCAAAATCTGCTACCATAGCGCAGTGGGTAGAGAGTAAGGCGGGATGCAGTATAACGGTAGCTCCGAAGTAGAACCTCTGCCCGCCATTGAGAGAGCCGGAGTATAGTATAGTGGCAGTATACACGCTTCGGGTGCGTGAGGTCTCGGTTCGATTCCGAGTACTCCGAGAGGTAGAAGCAATGAGACATGAAGACGCTACTCACTACAGTCGCCATGGTTATTGTCGCCGCCGCTGTCGCGTTCGCGGCTTGGAAATTGTACGACCGATTGGTGTTAAACGCCTCGCGCGGACAGACAGAATCAGCCGATGAAACCGTTACCGGAGATTTCCCCGGTTTTGACGGGGGAGACGATACCTTGTTTGAAGATGCGAACGTCATTATTGACAGTGATGAGGTGTATGAAGACTTTAGCTTGCCGGACGAGGGAATCGAGCCGACACAACCGGATGATGACGGGGCAGATTTTGAGGGCGTCGGCTTTTAGCATATATAATTGAATTTTCGAAAATATGATTATCGCAGACGTGGAAACAACCGGCGTGGATTCGCGTCTGTGTTCACTCGTATCCATTGGAGCGGTAGAATTTGATAGTCCCAACAATCAATTTTACGTGGAATGCCGCGCGTTCGAAGGTGCGCACATAGAGCGGGAAGCGCTTGTAATTGCCGGATTTACCGCAACGGAGATAAATGACGCAAGCAAAAAAACCGATAGGGAAGCGGTAGAAGCATTTTTAACGTGGATGAAAACGTGCAGAGAATGGACCCTGACGGGACAAAATCCATCTTTTGACCGCGATTTTTTGCAAGAGACCGCGCACCGCTACCATATAAACTGGCCATTCGCGCACCGTACCGTCGACCTCCACACCATTGCATATGAGCGATTCTGCAGAATGGGGAAGAAGATACCGCGCAAGAACAATCATTCCGCGCTTAACCTTGATTGCATTTTGGAGTATGTGGGACTGCCGACGAGGGGACATGCTCACAATGCCCTTGAAGACGCAAAACTTGAGGGGGAGGCTCTCTCACGGCTTATATACGGGAAAAACCTCCTCACATGCTACGAGAAGTTTCCCATTCGAAACGCGCATGAATAAACACGAAAAAGATTGGGAGTCCATCATTGTGGGACTTACACACCTGGTTCTTATTCCTCCTATCATTACCAATCATTACTAAAGCGTCCCGATTCTTGCGCTGAAGATTCCGATATACGCCCCTGTTAGGGCGCATGCGGGCACTGGTCGAAATAAAGAGCCGTTGAAAAAGGCGGAGAAGAATTGACAGGATATCGGAATTGTGCTAATATCGTGGGCACCAATCAGACGTGAGTCTGGTTGTTGTTTTTAATCATCAGACGACGCAAAGCGAACCTCGCTCTGCGCCGGAAGATGCCCGCGATTATGACAATAGAACTGCTAACGACTGCAACATTTCTTCTCTCCACATTCTATGGCGCTTCTGCTCCCGCAAAGACGGATGCTAATTTTGAGATGCCGCCTTCCGAAGCCCGACAAACGGTCTTAGCCGATAGACCGCTTACGCTGGAGCAATACGTGCGCGAATACTTCAGAGATACGCCTATTCTGGCCGAGATAGCGCAGTGCGAGTCTCGCTTCCGGCACCTTGGTAAGGGCGGTGTGGTGCTACGTGGAAAAATGACCGTTGAGGACCTCGGCGTGATGCAGATTAACGAGTTTTACCACGAAGACACCGCGAAGACGCTCGGTCTTGATCTGCATACGCTTGACGGAAACCTGGCGTACGCAAAGTGGCTCTACACAAAGGAAGGTCTAACCCCGTGGCTTTCATCTTCGAAATGCTGGAAAAAATCTGAGCATCTGGCCGCTGTAAAAGCGCCGGCAACTGCCAATTAAACAAAAACTCCGCGTCAAACGGGGTTTTTGCTACCTTTTACATTGAGATGGTTACAAAACTATTCTTGCTTCAATTTGTCCTTTTTGTCCGATACTTCGTCAAGCTAGCGCAAAATGATTTTCGTCGTAGCCGGGCTACGCCTCAATCATTTTGCTGGCTTTCCTCGTCTCGAACAAAAAGTCCTAAATTTCGCTTAAAAATAGTTTTGTAACCATCTCATTTTCATTTTACTCTCTTTTAATGACTCGCCAGAACTCCCTGCCTTCCTAGGCAGGGATGAATGGCGGGTCAGCGAAAGGGGTCGGGGAAACTGTAGTTTCCCCGTGGAGGAGAGCAGTGAGCGAGTCTGCGAGCGAGCGTTGAGAACCGAGGGTTCTTAAAGGAAACTCCGCTCGCCGAACGCCCTGTGCTCCTGCACAGGGATAGGACGAGCGGAGTTTACGAGGGTGGAACTTCTTATTATGAGTACTCCTGCGTACTTATCTGATGCGTGAACATAGCGAGTGGTCGTTGGCGAAAGGAGTGCGCCGAGGTGAAGACGATGATGCCAAGGGAGACCTTTTTGATTAGAGTCCTTCCCCTCCATGAAATTTCTTATGAATATCTCGCAAGTGCTTTGAAGTAACGTGTGTATACATTTGAGTCGTTGCGATATTACGATGACCTAGAAACTCCTGCACGATACGAAGGTCAACGCCTTTATTCATCAGGTCGGTTGCAAACGAATGTCGAAGGGTGTGGGGCGTTGCTAAAAAAGGGGTCCCAGCCATTTTGGAGTATTTTTCCACAATCAACTCAACCCCACGAACGGAAATGCGCTTGGAACTCTTTTTCGGGCCCTTAAAATTGATAAAAAGGGCTTCGTCGTCATCCTGACGCTTTTGAATATACTTCTTAAGCCAACGAAGCGCTCGGTCCGAAAAATAAACCACTCGCGGGTATCCGCCTTTGCCAATTACGCCTAGCTCAAAGTCATTCTTGTTCAGAGCACTCGTTAGCTGCTTAGTATTGAGCGCGGTAAGCTCTGCAACACGAAGTCCTGTGCTAAAAAGCGTCTCCAGAATCGCTCGATCACGAAGTCCAGCCAATGTTTCGACATTAGATGATTCAAAAAGACGGCGAAGCTGTTCTATATTCAAAAACTTGATAAGACGCTCCTTGTGGTCCTTCGGAAGTTTAATTTTTTCCGTGGGAAGCGTCTGGATATTCTTCTCATGAAAGTAGGACAAAAATGACCGGAGCGCTATGAGATAGCGTATCTGTGTAGAAGCGTGGAGGGTCGGAAAGGCGCGACGGACGATATTAGGGCGCCTCGAGAGCCAAACGCGATACTTGGATACATGACTCTCGGTTAAATCTTCGGGAGAAAGACGTTCCAATTTTTGTTCCTTCAACCACGAAAAAAATTTTTGTACGAAACGCGAGTAACTTTTTACCGTGTTCAGGGAGAGTCCTTTTTCCACCTCACAGTACTCAAGAAAATCATTTAGATGTTGGGGAAGCGGTTTGCTCATAGCATCTTTTTTATAAGGCCTATACATGGATTAACCTACATTATACGAGGTATGGTATCTACTGACAACTCGCATTATCCACACCCATTGTCGCTCTTTCCCCTCCTCTTTAGAACTCCGGGAGAAGTCCTCTAATTTTGTTCCCCATCCAAAGCGTCGGAGTAACAATTGCGGTGTTCCAGATTTTTAAAATAATTCCCCGCGCATGGGAAAGATTTTCGCGCGCCTTCGATGAGCTGATGACATCGCGCAGGTTGTATCCGAAAGATCCAAGCGCAATGGTGCCATGACGATAAATAAGAGGTATAGTTTTGGTAAATCCTTCCCTGCTCCGCTTTACGAAGTCCTTGTTCGTGATTTTGAGGTTAAGATTTGCGATTTGCTTTGGTTTGGAAACTGTGATTTGGCGCTTTCCCACTATCATAAATATGATAGTGGATTGAGATATGCTTTTAAATCAGCGATTGGCATCGTGTAGCTTCCGCCGCACACGGCTGATTTGCGGCTCATTATACGAACACCTTGTGTCGCGTAGACGGTCAGATGCAGATGCGGGCCGGTTGCGTAGCCCGTCTCGCCGCTGTATCCGATTGTCTCTCCCGTGGAAACACGCTCCCCTTCACCGACTTTGATGAGCGAGAAGTGCGCATATAAAGTAGAAAGGCCGTTGTCGTGTTCAATAAGAATCCATTTTCCGTATGAGGCCCCGGGACAGACCGTATCGGTATCCCCCACTCCCTTCACGATGCCGCTTAATGCGGCCTTCACGCGCGTACCGGTCGGCGCTCTAAAATCGACTCCATTATGGCCCTTCCCGTTGTACGCTCCGCTTTTTGCAAAAGCGGTATTACCGAACTCCTGCGTGATTGTTATGGAATCAAGAGGCCAATGCAAAACGCCGGAGCGGGCCGGGGGCAATTTAGATGGGTCAACGGTAAAGCGAAGCTCGGCTTCAAATTGCAAAAGCTCCCGTTCAAACGCGTCGCGTTTCGCGACACGTTCAGCGAGTATCCGCCGGTATTCTGCTTCCCTATTTTTTGTGACAGAGAGAAGGTCTGCCTTTGCCCTCCTGTTTTGAGAGAGCAGCTGATTTTTGTCGGAAAGGTCTTCACGGAGAGAGAGCAGTCGCCTCCTGTTTGTCTCCGTTTCCGTCTGTGCGTTCTCAAGGCCGACCTTGAGTTCTTTGGTTCGCGCAAGGTCAGTCCGGATATGCCTCTCGAAACGCTCTATATCGTCAGTCGCGCTCCACACCGTTGAGAGCGAATCGCTTCCAAGCAGTATTTCAACCAGCGTTTTTCGCTCAAGTTCGGCAATATTTTGTATCGCCTCCTTAAGCGCGTCGCGACTATCTTTTATGCGCGCTTCTTTTACCAGTATGGCGTCTCCAAGTTCCTCAAGCCGCAAGTTCACCGCGGCAATCTTGTTTGACGTCAGCTTTATCTCGGCGCCGAGCTTTTTCTGTTCAAGGTCGATATTCTTTATCGTGCTTTGAAGAGTCTTTGTCTCTTTTCCCGTCGTTTCGATTTGTCTTTGATAGTCGGCGATTTCCTGCTCAAGCGATTCTATCGCCGCGTTGCGCTCGGCGATTTTACTTTGCAGTTCGGATATCGTCGCGCCCAACACAGCGCCGCCGTGCATCACCGGCAGGAGAAAACCCGTACCCACGACCAGAAAAAGCGAAAGACGCTTCATCGGCATATTGTACGTTGAATCACGGACGGTGAGAAGCGCTTGAGAGGTCTTTGAATTGAGAAACTCCAGAAAACGTATGATGTTGGGAGACTCTCGAAGCGGGGCGGGACGAACGTGAGCTCTAAAACGCGCGGGATGCTATGGCGTTCCTCAAAAATCATGCGCTGAGGAAAGAATTTCGCAATTCAGCGTCTTAATGACTCGCCAGAACTCCCTGCCTTCCTAGGCAGGGATGAATGGCGGGTCAGCGAAAGGGGTCGGGGAAACTGTAGTTTCCCCGTGGAGGAGAGCAGTGAGCGAGTCTGCGAGCGAGCGTTGAGAACCGAGGGTTCTTAAAGGAAACTCCGCTCGCCGAACGCCCTGTGCTCCTGCACAGGGATAGGACGAGCGGAGTTTACGAAACCTATGCTTTGAGACGTTCGCACGCCGCTTTGAGACGGCGAACCGAGGTTGCTTTGCCAAGCATCGCGGCAAGCGTGAAGGGGTCCGGCGATGTTTGCTTGCCGGAGAGGGCGACGCGCATTGGCCAGAGCACATTTCCCTTCCCGTTTGCCTCGGCGTAGGGCATGACTGCCTCCCGAACGGCAGATTTCGTAAAGAAAGCCTCCGGCAGGGCCTCAATGAATGAGAGAATTTTCGGAAAATGGATGCCAGGTTCGCTCGTCGCCTTCTGCCACGTGAGAAGCTCCTTTGGATATTTTGGCTCGCGGAGCAAATAGTCATATTCTCCCCGCTCCATTGCATCTCGTACCTCGCCAAAAAAGCTGACGCGCTCAAAGAGCATCTCCGCTATCGCCTGCTTCTCGCCGGGGGCTCGCTCGCGTAAAAGCGTATCGGGAATATACGGCAAAATAGCTAGCGGCCCCCCGAGCCGTTCAATATGTTTCCGGTTTATCCAGCGAAGTTTCTCCTCATTGAAAATTGCGCCTCCCTTTTGTACCTTATCGAGGTCAAATTCGCGTATCAGTTCCTGCAAAGTGAACACTTCCTTCTCCCCCCCGGGATTCCAACCGAGCAACGCGAGATAATTGATAAACGCCTCGGGAAGATATCCCCTATCGCGGTATTCAGTGACGGAAACGGCGCCATGGCGTTTGGAGAGCTTGCTTTTGTCAGGGGCGAGGATAAGCGGAATGTGAACGTACACTGGTCGTGGAAAACCAAGGGCTTCCTGAAGCAGAATTTGCCTCGGCGTGTTGGAAATGTGGTCTTCGCCACGGATGACGTGCGTTACGCCCATCTCATAATCGTCCACGACAACCGCTAGGTGATAGAGCGGCTCTTCAAGCGAACGTGCGATGACCATGTCGCCAAGCTCTGTCGTATCAAATTCAATAGAATCTCTGATAAGGTCGTCAAACGCGATTTTTTTGTTCGGATTTTTGAAACGTATGACTTCCTGCCGCTTTCCCTCCGTTTCTTTTGAAAGATACGCCCGTCCTCCGGCAATCAATTCTTTCAGATACTTCCGATATGTGTCCTTCCGTTCGCTTTGCTTCCAACACTTCGAACCGTCAGGTAATGCGTCAAGCGAAAATCCGAGCCATTGGAGCGAATCAAGAATATTTTGCTCGTATTCCTGCCTGGAGCGCTCTTCGTCAGTGTCCTCCAGCCGCAGATAAATCTTGCCGCCGTGATGTTTTGTGAACAAATAGTTGAAAAGCGCGGTTCTGGCGCCACCGATGTGCAAATTCCCGGTTGGAGACGGAGGGAAGCGAGTTACAATTTTCATCCGTCTAATCCTAATCTAGCATTGTTTTAAGTGCAATACTTGGAAAAGCTTCTTCTTGACTTTAATCCGAGGAATGGGATCGTCACAAGGATTTCTTACTTCTCATGCCTCAGCGCGATGTTCAAGATTTCCCGTGCGATGACTGAAGCGGCATCGGGTTTCGCAAAATGCGAAGCTCGCTTTGACATTTCCTCATGGCGGCCGCTATCTTCGAGGATTTTTCTCGCCTCATGTATAAGAATGCTCGCGGTCAGATTGTTCTCCTCAAGCACCACAGCGGCTCCGTGCTCCGCATACGCATACGCATTTTCGCGCTGGTGGTCGCCGCTTGAAACGGGAAATGGGACCAATAGTGACGGTTTGCCCCATGCCGCTATTTCAAAAATGGTGGAGCCGGCGCGCGAGATGATGAGGCGAGCAATCCTGCCCGCTCTTCCCATCTGTGTAGTGCTAAGATACCCGATTGAATGGTAGCGGCGCTTAAAGGGATGATTCTGCAAAATTACCTCCGCCCGCGCCTGCATATCGGCAAGGTGCTCCTCGCCGGTCTGATGAATGACTTCAAACGTTAGCAGAAACTCCGGAAGCGCTTGGAGCACCGTCTCATTAAGCGCCGCGGAACCGAGCGAGCCGCCAAGCACAAGAATGACCTGTGTTTCTTCCTCCAGACTCAACTCTTGTCGCAGAGACGCCGCCGCCGACAATAGGTCGCGACGAATGGGATTTCCAGTGTGAGCAACCCGTCCCTTAGGAAACGCGGAAAGCGCTTTTTCAAATGAAACCGCGACGCGCGCGGCAAATTTTCCGGCCCACCTATTGACCCGTCCTGGGACAGCGTCCGATTCGTGAATAAAAATCGGAATTTTCCAGAACCGCGCGGCAAAGAGCGCCGGAAAACTGCCAAATCCTCCCTTCCCTACCACTACGTCCGGATAGAGACGAAATATAAGCGTGGCGGCCTTGATCGTGGCAAACGCCGTTCTGAAAATATCGGTAATGTTCTTCAGTGAAAAGTAGCGACGAAACTTCCCGGTCGGGAGGGAAATAAACGTTATGCTGTTCTCAAACAAAAGGCCGGGGTCATATGGGTCCGGCGCCATGAAAAAGAGCGTTGGCGGGATGAGCCGCTCATCGCGCGAAATGGCATGCAATTCCTCTGCAATGGCAATGATGGGGTAAAAGTGTCCGCCCGATCCACCGCCGGTGAAAAGTATCTTCATAGTTTATTCGCTTACTAGCTTACTAGCTTTTTGGAATCGACTAAACAGCTAGGAAGCTAATAAGCTAAGCAGCTGATTTCTGGTATCGAGAAATGTTGAGTAGTATTCCCGTCTCAAACAGCGTGATAACCAGCGCTGTTCCGCCGTGGCTTATGAACGCGAGCGGCAGACCCGAGAGCGGAATAATAGCCAACATGGAACCCATATTCATGAACGCGGAGGCCCCTATGAGTATAACAATTCCAATAGAAAGCAGTCCACTAAAGAGATCCGGCGCGCGCGACGCGATACGGAGGCCCCGCAAGAAAAACGCAAGGAAAATCCCGATGAGCGCGACGCTACCGAGAAATCCGAACTCTTCGGCCGCAACCGCGAATATGGAATCCCCGATCGGTTCGGGAAGGTATGAAAACTTCTGCACACTTTGCCCAAATCCCCTTCCCGAGAACCCGCCGGAACCGATTGCGATAAGCGATTGATTCACCTGCCATCCCGCGCCCTGCACGTCGGTCGCCGGTTCAAGAAAAGTGGTGACGCGCTCCTTAAGATATGGCCTCCAATACACAAGCGCGGCAAGTCCGATAAGGCCGATAAGCAAGACAGCGCACACATGACGCCATCTGCCGCCCCACGCGATGAACATGGAAAGGAGCGCCGCAAATAGTACGATGAAGGTATCCGTATCTGGCTGCAGTAAAAGAAGGGCGCCGGCAACGGAAGAAAGCAAAAGAAGCAGCAGCGGACCGCGTGAAAAAATCCGACTTTTTTCCTTCATCGCCGAAAGAATAGCCGCCGCATAGATGACGAATGCGAGCTTCAAAAGTTCCGCCGGCTGAAATGACAGACCAAAAATGGAAATCCAACGCCGCGCGCCGCCGTGTTCCACTCCCACGCCGGGAATGAACACAAGAATGGAGAGTGCAGTGGAGAACAGAAGGAACGGCAGCGTGAGTCGGCGAAGTTTCTTGTAGTGAAATAAAGACGCCATGTAGGCGGCGCAGATGCCTATTGTGGTCGCGAGGAGACGCGAGATAATGATACTCTTGAAAGAGGCTCCCTCCCGCGCGTGCAATCCGATGGAAGCAGAGAGAAAAATAAAGAAACCCGCGGCGATAAGGCCTATCAGTATCCACAGGAGCCACCGGTCGACCGGGTCGGATGTTTTAAGATATGTTCGCAATAGCATCTATAAAAAACTAGGACTCGTTTCAAAACCCTATTCGCTGTCTGCAAAAGCCGCCTCTGCGCAGACAGGCAATCCAAAGATTCGCAGTATTCGAATCGACGATGCGGAATGGGTTCTTAAACAATAGCGCCACGGTAGGATTTTGAAATGAGTTCTAACTTACTAACGTCAGCGTGAGGCCAATAATGGCGAATATGACCGAAAGCACCCAGTACCGCATCGTCACCTTGTATGACGGCCAGCCAATGGCCTCAAAATGATGATGTAGCGGCGATATAACAAAAAGCTTCTTGCCGAAAAGTCGCCGGTACAGGCGCTGCAGAATGACCGACGCGCTCGTCGCAAAGAGCGGAAGGGCGATGAGCGGAAGCGCGAAAAGTCCCTCGCCGTCTCCCAGCGAATCCGTCATAAACGCAATGACCGAAAGGCAAAGCGTCAAAGCCATGCTTCCGGTTTCCGACATATAAAATCGCGCCGGAGGAATGTTAAACCAAAGAAACGCAAGAATGCCGCCCACGACCGCTGCGGAAAAGGCGGCAAGGTTGATCTGCGCCTGGAAGAAGGCGATGGCTCCATAGGCGCCGAAGATAACGGCAAAGATTCCTCCGGCCAGTCCGTCTATGCCGTCTATGATGCCCCCCGAATAGACGGCGAGTATGACGAGGACGAAAAGCGGGACAATGAGTGTACCAACATAAAGCTCCCCTAAAAAGGGAAGCCCGACCGAGACCACGTCGAGCTTGTAATGAAACCAAAGGCCGAGGAGAATGCCCACGGCGGAAACAATAAGGAGCCGTTTTTTAAGCGAAAGGCCGCCTGCACGGTTGTCCTTGATGCCTTGTATTTCGAGCATGTCATCTACGAGGCCTATCACGGCTCCGATGAGAAGCGCGGTGAGCGGAATCCATGTTTGGTCCCGGCTTAGAAAATCCAGTTTCGCGAGGAGCGGAACATTGGCGATTGCTCCGGCCGCAGAAACGGCAAAGACAGCGAGCGTCGCGGAAAACCAAATGACGATACCGCCCATCCTCGGCGTCCCAGTCTCGCGGTGTTCATGCAATTTGTTGAAGAGCGGCGCGTCGCTTCCTTTGCCAGCGCTCTTTTTCCACATCTTTCTCGCGTACAATTCATGGGAAAGAATCGGGGTAATGCCGATGCCGATGGCGAACGAGAGAAGCGCCGGTATAAATATTTTTATGAGGTCTAGAAGCATGAATTATGAAATAAGAATTATGAATTATGAATGAAGAAGAAAAAAGACATTTCTAGGACTTACGCAATCGGCGTCATTCCCGTGAAGCTTGTCCTCGCGAAGGCGGGGAACGGGAATCCAGGGCTCTAAAAAACGGCCACATACTGGATTCCCGCCTACGCGGGAATGACAGAAAATGACGAAACGCGTAAGTCCTAATTTCCTTAATTCATACTTCTTGATTCTTAATTCTGCTGGAGGAACTCCAGTGTTGCCCACACGAGCTTTCGAACATCGTTGAACCGCTCATCAATCGTGGAGCCCAAGACGGAAATAACGATTGGGTAATTAAAACCTGCGTCGAATGCAATAACCAGGTTCCCGCCGGCAAGGTCGGTATACCCGGTCTTGCTCGCAATAAGCAAGGGCAGAGTATCGACCTCCTTGTTGGTATTTTGTGCAGAATAGCGGCCGCCATTTTCGTTTCCGAATTCAAGTTCGCTCCATCTCGTCTCCGCGAAAACCGCCGGAAATTGCAGAAGTGCGTACGCAAGCAGGCGGGCTGTTTCCTTCCCGGAGCTTACCGCTCCTGGGTGCGTCTCGTCGATGTCCAGTCCGCTCTCATTGAAAAAGCGCGTGGATGAGAGACCGAGACGGGCGGCTTCTTCGTTCATCTTCTCGATGAATAGTCGGCGGTGGTCCTCGTCGGAGAGAGCGCGTACGGCAAGCATTTCTCCAATCGCGGAAGAAACCGCGGCGGCCGCATCATTGGAAGATTCCAGAAGCATGAATTTGAGGAGGTCGCGAAGGAGCCACCGTTCGCCGACTACAAGTCCGCTGTCTCCCTCCTCTTTGATTGCCTGCGGGGCGATAGTAATGTACGTCGTTTCCGGAATAAGGGAAAGTGCTACCGCGGCAGTCATGATTTTCGTTATTGAGGCGAGCGCAAGCGGTTCCGTTTCATTTTTTGCAAACAATGTTTTCCCTGCCCTAGCATCAAAAACATAGGCGGCCCTGGCGGCAAGCTCAATTGCCTGATATGGGTTTTCGCGCGGCTCGTCGTAGATTGCAGCTGCCGCGACAAAACCCCCATGGGCGTCGGGAAGCTCCTTCCCTGGTAATAAAATCGAAAAGAAGGCGAGCAGCATCGCCATCCAGAAGAAAATTTCCGGAGGCGCGTATCTTTGAAATTGGTAGAGTCCGTTACGCATGTGATGTATCTCCTGGAGCTACTCCTACCGCAAGAGCTTCGCTAGAGAGTATTCCTTCTTCCGAAGGCGCGGCCGCTGCCATGTCGAGTTCCTTGCGTACGGCCGCAAATTCGGGCAAATCCTCCAACTTCGGAATGCCCAGAAGCGCACAGAGCTCCACGCTGGCACGGTAGAGAAACTGCCGCTCGTCTATCTCGCTCTGTTTCCTCTCCACAAGACCTCGTATGAGGAGATTCCTAAGTATCGCCGTTGAGTTGATGCCGCGTATATATTCTATCTCTCGTCGGTTCAGCGGTCCTTTATAGAGAATGATGGAAAGCGTCTCAAGCGCCGCTTTGCTTAGTTCTCCTGAAAGCTCCTCTTTGCGCGCCCGTTCAATAAGTTCATGCGCTCCGGAGGCGGTAGAAAGCGCGATGTCTTCTCCAGTCTGAATAAGCGCGATGCCGTTCCCTTCCAATTTCCCTTGCAATATCTTGAGTGCATTTTTTATATCGGCCGACGGCAGTTTGAATACACGGCAGAGTTCCGCGAGCGTCATCGGCTCGCCTTTCCAGAACAACAACGCTTCTATTTGGGCATAAAGTTCCATAGGATTCAATGACTTTAGGACTTACGCGTTTAACCAATGATGGCTATGTTCTCATTCTGTCATTCCTGCGGAAGCAGGAATCCAGGCCTTAAAATGATGCCCTGGATTCCAATTCCACGAAATTTCTGCCCTCGTTATTCAGTCATTCAGTTATACGTTATATGTTATTCAGTAGTGTGGCACATCCACACGTTCCGTTTCCATCATAATGTTTCCGTGCGGCGCATCTTGAGTCGCCGTGATTATACCTTCTTTTATCAGCTCAAGCATCGCCAAAAACCCCACAATTACTTGTACGCGGTTTCCCCTAAGGGCGCCGGCAAATTCCTTGAAACTTATTCGAAGCGCCGAGGAAACGCGTTCCTTCAATTTCTCTATCATCTGTTCAATGCTTATCGCTTTGCCTACAACCACCCTCTGGAGCGCCTCCGCCTTCGGCAGCGCCGCGATAATCGATTTCACGGCGCGAAGAAGGGTCGCCACCGACACACTGCGTGGAGGAGCGAATATCGGCTCCCTGTTCCTCTCCCGCGGAAGGTATAATGGCGAGCGTCCAAATAGCCGCCGCACGTGTCTCCCCAGTTCCCGAAAACGCTGCAGGAGTTTCAGGCGGCGCTCAAGTTCATCAATGCTCTCGGTTTCTTCCTCCGACAGCGCGAACTGCGGAAGAAGAGCTCGAGACTTTATGAGAAGCAAAGTCGAGACAATAAAGGCGAATTCAGCGCTTTCGGCAATTGAAATATCAGGGCGGTCCTTCGCGTACAGCAAAAAATCATCCGTCACGCGGGAAAGGGCGATGTCGCTGATGTGGAGCTGTTTCTTCTCTATGACGGTAAGCAAAAGGTCGAGCGGCCCCTCAAATTTTTCCTGTTTGATTTCAAAAACCATCGCAAAATAGTAAGTAGATAGTAACTGGTGTCAGCAGCATGCGGAAAGGAAACGTTGCCCCGCTATAGGCCATAAATAACTGTTACCGAAATCTCTGGTTACCGCGGGCGCGTTTTTGAATGCGAAAAATCTTTGTAATCAGGGTATCAATCT
>MHSB01000044.1:33281-37827 GCA_001821155.1 Candidatus Taylorbacteria bacterium RIFCSPLOWO2_01_FULL_50_130
GACCTTACTGCTCTCGAAGTGGTCGCCAAGAAGCTCGTCTTCGCGGGCGGTACCTTCAAAAATGAATCCTAGGCGCTCCGGAATTGCGGCGCTTTTTTTGTTGTTGACGCTGCATTGGATTCGTATGCGGTGCAGGTGAAGCTCTTTAAAACCATAAGTAACGAGAGCGTGAACGCAATCAGTCATAATTCCCTTCCCTTGGAGCTCCTCCGATATCCAATAACCGATGGAGGCCTTTTTATGCTCGCGGACAATCCGACTAAATCCGATGGAACCGATCAATTCCCCGTCGCGATAAATCCCGAGGTCCAGCATTTCTCCGGCTTGTGCGCGCTCAATGCGCTTCCGAATGTTCTCAAGCGAGTCCGCCTGACCTTTCTGCTCCGGTACCCACGGAAGCCATTTCTCCAGATACGCGCGATTTTTATCCACGAGCGCATAGAGCGCGCCGGCCTCCTCCGATTGAATGAATCTAAGTTCGACGCTTCGCCGCACCGGAATTGAAAAAGCTCTCGTATCTATATCCATCTATGCAACCTATTCAAGAACATACCAACAATCTCAAGTTTGTAAGTATGTTTTCGATGTGGTGTAATTATTTCTGGTTCAATCGGATGCCAAGCTCTTTGAGTTGGGTCGGTTTTACCTCGGCGGGGGCGTTCATCATCAGGTCGCGGCCTTCTCCAGTTTTGGCGAAAGCGATAACCTCGCGGATACTTGATTCATTTGCGAGGATGGTGACAAATCGGTCCAGCCCCCACGCGATGCCGCCGTGTTCCGGCGCGCCATATCGATAGGCCTCCAACATATGGCCGAAATTCTTTTTGATGTCCTCCATGGGGTATCCCATAACTTTAAAAACAGCTTCAATCGTTTCCGGGTTGCTTCCTCGGATGCTTCCTCCCCCAATCTCACTGCCGTTGAGCGCCACGTCATACTGTGTCGTAAGTATCTCCGGAATGCGCTCTCCTTTAAGAAGCCATTCCTTGTGTTCGGGTTTAGGAGAGGAGAACGGATTGTGCGTAAAGGTCCAGCTGCCGTCATCTGCTTTCTCAAAAAACGGGAAATCAATCACCCAGCAGAAAGCGAGCAGGTTCGGGTCGTTTTTATCCGTGCGAAGGTCCGGCCGGTCAGTCTTATAGGTGCTCATCGCCTCTTTATATGAAATCCGAGGGAATGGCAGTTCTTGAATTTTCTTATGTGGAGCAATTTCTTGAACAAGTTCAATCAGGAGTTTTTCATTAAGATCCATCACATCCTCCCGCTCCACATAGGCCATCTCAAGGTCAAGCTGCGTGAATTCCGGCTGACGGTCTCCGCGCGTGTCTTCGTCGCGGAAACAGCGCGCAATCTGGAAATACTTCTCAAAGCCCGCAACCATGAGAAGCTGCTTATACTGCTGGGGAGACTGCGGAAGCGCGTAAAAGAGTCCCTGCTCGCGGCGCGAAGGCACGATAAAGTCGCGTGCGCCTTCCGGCGTTGATTTGGTAAGCTCTGGCGTTTCAATTTCAATAAATCCCTCCCTGTCCAAGTAATCGCGAATAAATTTAATGATCTTATGGCGCAGTCGCAGGTTCTGTTGCATGCGCGGGCGGCGCAGGTCCAAGTACCGATATTTGAGGCGGCTTTCCTCGCCGATGTCGTGGCCATCGCCGCGCACTTCTATTGGCGGGGTTTCGGCTTTGTTTATGACGGCAATGGAAAGCGCCTCAAGCTCCACTTCCCCATTCGGCTCATTTTTATTTATCAATTTCTCCGGCCTTTTATTCACTTTGCCGGTTACCGAAATAACCCATTCTGGCCGAATGGCGCCGGCGAGTTCATGCGCTTCTTTGCGGCCTGGAAGCGCGATTATCTGCACTTTTCCGCTCTCATCGCGAAGGTCAATAAAGATAAGTTTGCCGTGGTCGCGACGCACATCCACGAAACCCGCGACGGTTACTTCGCCACCTACCTGCTCCTTTAAATCTTTTGTGGGTGTCCTGTTTTTCATATTTAGTAGGACTTACGCATTTCTTCCCTTTCTGTCATTCCCGTCCCCGATCAGGTCGAGGGCAAGCTACGGCGGGAATTCAGTATTTGGGCGTTTTTTAACGCCCTGGATTCCCGTTCCCCGCCTTCGCGAGGACAAGCTTCACGGGAATGACACCGATTGCGTAAGTCCTATTTAGTATAGTTTTACTCCCAATCTTTCGCGTACTTGCTCCATTTTTGCCGAAGCTTTTGCTTTCGCTTTTTCCCCTCCCCTCTTCAGTACATCAAGTACCGCATGTACATCACCTGCAATTTCTTTTCTCTTTTCGCGAAGCGGCTTGATGAACGCTTTGATGTCGGCGAAGAGCAGCTCCTTAAGCTCCTTGTACTTCCCCGCTTTACTCTGGTAAAGAGTAGCCAAGTCGGCCTCGGAGCGAAACAGCTTGTGAATTTCGTGTACATTTTTCGGAACGCCGGCGCTGGAGTCGGTCACGATACTCATCACAAGCTTTTCAATTTCAGCGTCCTCGGCAAAAAGTGGAATTGTGTTGCCGTAGCTTTTGCTCATCTTCCTGCCATCAATCCCCGGCACCACGGCAACGTTTGAAAGAATTTTTGTTTCCGGCAATTTAAAAGTATCCCCGAAAATACGGTTGAATTTTTCCGCCGTGTCGCGGGTAATTTCCACGTGCTGTTTCTGGTCGGCTCCGACAGGCACGACATCCGTATCATAGAGGAGTATATCGGCCGCCATAAGCATCGGATAATTGAAAAGCCCGACGCTGATTTCTTTGTTCTTGGCCTCGGCGTCTTTGAAGGCGTGCGCGCGTTCCAAAAACGGCATGGTTGTTATGGTGTCAAATATCCACGCAAGTTCCGTATGCTCAGGCACATCGGATTGCTTGAAAATGACCGATTTTTTCGGGTCAAGCCCGATGGCGAGATAGTCGGTTGCAAGGTCAATAATGTTTTGACGCATCACGGTCGCGTCCCGCGTAGAGTTCAGAGCATGGTAGTCAACAATCATGAATAAGCAATCGTGGTTGTTTTGCATCTCCACGAACTGCCTCATCGCTCCGAAATAGTTGCCGATATGCGATCTTCCGGAGGGCTGGATGCCGGAGAGAAGGATTTTTCTGTCTTGCACCATGTCAAAAATACTACCAGTAATCTATCGTTTTGGCGAGGCGCTTGTCTGTAACTTTCCACCCGCCGATACATGGCGTAATTCCTCCTTTAGGAAAGGGAGAATGAGAGGTGTGGACACTTACGCTACCGAAGCCGGTTTTTATTTGTGCGGGATTATCCTTGTTGCTGCAGGAGCGTGATGGTACGATTGCCGTATGAGTCACTACGCGCGATACGCCGTCCGTCTTGCAAAACAGGCGGGAGACATTATCAAAAAGGATTTCACGACGGTAATGGAGAAAAGCTGGAAAGCAGACGGCACTCCCTTGACAAAGACCGACCTTTCGGTCAATCGGCTTGTGCTTGATTCAGTGAGGACGACCTTTCCGGACCACAGTATCCTCTCCGAGGAAGGCAATGATTTTCGCGAGGCGAGTGAGTTTGTATGGGTCTGCGACCCGCTTGACGGAACCATCCCGTTTTCGCACGGGATTCCTGTGTGCGCATTTTCGCTTGCCCTCGTGCATAACGGTGAAAGTATTCTCGGCGTTGTGTATGACCCTTTTATGGATAGAATGTTCGTCGCGGAGAAAGGTAAGGGAGCATTCTTGAACGGGAAGAAGATTAGCGTTTCTTCGCAGAGGACATTTAAACACGCTTTGTTCAGCGTGGTGCACTGGAACGGTGCGCCCTTTGACTTTTCCCGCACAGCAACGGTTCTGAAAAACGAAGGCGCGCGGATCAGCAATGTCTCAATTTCTTACATGGGGGCGCTCGTCGCCGCCGGAGCGTTTGCCGGCACTATTTTTCCCGGCGACCAACCGAATGACACCGCGGCAGTCAAGGTGCTCGTGGAGGAAGCCGGAGGCAAAGTGACCGACATCTTTGGTGATGAACGGCACTATGACCGCCCCATTAAAGGGCATGTCGCCTCAAATGGCGTCTTGCACAGCAAACTGCTCGCACTGATAATTGAAACGCTTCCCGAACATCAAAAAGGAGGTACGACTTGAAAGCCGAATCTTCTACTTTTTTAGAGCTGTTCTCTGTTAACCCACCTCGCGCAGAAACGCGGGAGGTGAGTTTATTCGCACAACTGGTAGTAGCGAACTCTTTTTCATAGTAGTATCTTAAAAGAGGCGCTCGTTCGTGTGAGCGGGCGCTGAAAAGAAACATTGAAAACTAGAGATGCAATGAATACACACTTACTCTTGCTGGTCGGCGGGTTGTTCATGACAATCTGCTCCGAGTCACTGCGTGCCGCTACCCGCGCTTCTGTCGCGAATGCGGTACTCCCAAATCCCGAACTAGCGCAAATTCCCGAATACATTGTCATTGACCTTGGAACGCTGGGCGGCACGGAAAGTCACGCGCGCGACATCAATGAGCGCGGAGAGGTGGCTGGCGTATCGCAAAACGGCGATTCCGGTAGCTATCATGCATT
>MHSB01000045.1 GCA_001821155.1 Candidatus Taylorbacteria bacterium RIFCSPLOWO2_01_FULL_50_130
CTCTCCACCTACGGCCTCTCACACTTTGGCGTCAATCCGTTCGTCGTCTCGGGGGATAGAAGGCCGGATGTTATCGTCGCGGATGCTGACGACCCCGCGCTCTCTCTTTTTTATGAAAAAGATACGGCATTTTCCGATGGATTTTTGATATACAAGCACAAACAGTTCCCAAGACCTTAAAAAAGTCAGCCGCCACTCTTGCGAGTAGCGCTCTATTGAGCTATGTCAAACGCAACATAGTTTTTATCTACGGCCGTAGATAAAAACTATGTTGCGAGGAACTTTTCGCGGTGTTTACAGAACTTCAGCTTTTTTGTACTTGTGCGCGAAGGCTTGTATTGAGGAGAGAAGTCCGGAAGCTCCATATACCGTGAAGATAAAGACCAACGCATTTACCGGCACGCGGAATCGCGCGTTCACCGCGAGGCCGACGGCGACGGTGGTAAAGACAAAATACGCGACGAGAAGAAGAATGAATACTCCCTTTGCGCGATGCTCCGGCGTTTTAATAAGTTTGATGACACCGATGGCAAAAAAGATAGTGATAAGCGCCCACAATATCCGCCCAAGAATGATAAGAAGCGCCGGACTTTTTGAAAGCGATACCACGAGGGAGACTGCCTTTTTGGGCGATTCAAAGAGAAGAGTGAACGCCGGCCGCTCCAAACGAAGCTTCGGATCAATGTGGAGTCTCCCCAGGACATCTAAATACCCGTCGTGGGTAAAAAAAGTAAACACGGTCACGCCGACTGATTTCAGAAGACCCACAGGATGGGCGAGAAGGAGACTGGGAAAGCGCTTTTTGTATATTTTCGCGTTCGCGAGCGTAATATCTTCAATGTTTTTTATACCGCCAACCCCTCGATTAAATTCTTCTTGCGCTTTGCTGAAACCAATACCTTCCTCAAGCGCGATGGCGGACGGGACTAAAAAGGCATACGGGACACTTACGGATTGAACGCTAAGGGCTGGGTTCCCGAATTGCAGGTAATTGCGAATCACCCACGGAGACAGAACTGTCCCGAACACGAGGACAAGCACAAGCGAATGCCGGATAGCTTGAGCCGTGTCTTTTCGCAGAAGAAGAAAGACAGCGCCAATAAGCAGAAGCGGCAGATACTGTATAGTCGGCCGCGCGAGCGTCGCAAGGCCAAACAGAAACGCTACAACGATGAGCGTTTGCGTCCTCGGCTCTTTCCCATAATCTAGGAAAACGGTGAGCCCGCCGAGAAAAAATAGCGTGAAAAAGGTCTCAACTTGCAAAGTGGATGAGAGATGCACGGTAAGCGGTTCTACCGCAAGAAACACGCCAGTCATCGTTGCGATGCGCTCGTCGGCGAGAAGTTGCCGCGCAATGCGATAGGCGAGCAGCGGAATGAAACTCGCGACAAGCATCTGCACCATGATAACGGCAATGTGGTTTCCGAATACCGCGATGAGTCCGGCAAGAAAGAAAGGGTAAAGCGGCGTTCGTATGGAGTCAGGCACGAACGGGGGCGCGCCGTCCTGCGTAAAACCGTTTCCCGCGAGCAGATTTTCCGTGATGTCTATATACCCGTCAAAGCGCGGGACAAGCTCGCTTATCGTGCCGCCAGACGATACGGCGGCAAGTGAGAAGAACAGCACGCGAACGGTGAGCGCGAGAAGAAAGATAAGGAGGAGTTTACGGGGCATAATGAAAGTTAAACTGCACAAAACACAGTTCACAATTTCCAGACAAAATACAGATTCCCAAAACACAAACGAGTCCACATCTGTTTGGTTTTCTGTGTACTGTGCTTTGTGCAGTCTGTTTGGATATTGGACACTGTGCTTTGTGTCTTTCTATAACAATTTACAATTCGTCAAACACGCTCTATAATCACGCCCATGTCGCAACAGAGAAACATAAAGATTATAGGAATGATTCCGGCGTATAACTGCGCCCATCTCCTCAAGAAAGCGTACGAGCAAGTTCCCAAAGAGTATTTTGATGATATCATCGTGGTTGACGACGGGTCAACGGACGACACCTTTACGGTGGCGAAGACGCTTCCCGTGAAATCATTTACGCATCCGCACTCCGGATACGGCGGCAACATAAAATATGCGATACAAAAAGCGATGGAACTTGGCGCCGACTACTGCATAGAAATTCACGGCGACGGGCAATATGACCCGTCTAATATTCCTGCGGCGATACAAAAGATACAAGCGCAGCGGCCGGATTTTCTTCTCGGTTCTCGTTTTATTCCGATGTTACAACCGCTTCGCGACAAGATGTCCCTGGTACGGTATCTCGCAAATCTTGGCATGAGTCTTATTGACCGTCTCGTGCTCGGATTGCCGCTTTCAGAGTTCCATCAGGGGTTTCGCGTCTACGGCCGGACGCTTATTGAGACCGTGGGATTGGAAGGCACAAGCAATGACCATTTATTCAGTTTTCAAATTATCGCTAAAGCCGCGTTTTGCCGCCTCACCGTGCTAGAAATTCCGGTGCGCTGCGACTACGCGGGGGAGCACACCTCTATTAGTCTCAAGCGTTCGGTCGTCTACGCCCTGCAGACTTTTGGCGTACTCTTTCTTTTCATCCTTGCGCGGCTTGGATTCCGGACGCGTCTTTTTCGTTGTATCTCATGAGCGTTCTCACGCATAAAGATTCGTGCCGTATCTGCGACGGCACGAAGCTCTCCAAAGTGCTTTCATTGGGCCCCACTCCGCTTGCCAACGCGTTTTTGGAGAGCCAAGAGGCGCGCGCCGCCGAGATGTACTATCCGCTTGACGCCTATCTCTGCCGCGACTGCGGTCTCCTCCAGCTTCTTGATGTGGTGTCTCCGGAAGTTCTCTTCAAGGACTATGTGTATGTATCCTCAACTTCCCCGGCGTTTGTCGCCCACTTTCGCGACTTTGCGGAAAAAGCGTTTGAACGGTTTTCCTTGAACCGCGAGTCGCTCGTAGTAGACATCGGCTCCAATGATGGAATACTTCTTACCCCATTTAAAAGGAAGGGTGTGCGCGTGCTTGGTGTAGAGCCGGACGAAACTATCGCTCGTATGGCGCGGCGAGGGGGTATAGATACCATCACGGAGTTTTGGGGTCCCGATGTTGCGCAAAGAGTCGCCAAGCGCTACGGCTGCGCCGACCTCATTACGGCGACCAATGTGTTTGCCCACATTGATGACATCCACGCGGTCCTAAGGGGAGTGAAAACGCTCTTGAAACCCGAAGGGGTGTTTGTGATAGAAGTACCCTATCTTGCCGATTTCCTGAAGAAGAATCTCTTTGACACCGTGTATCACGAGCATCTCTCCTATTTCAGTCTCGCCGCCCTTCAGGCCTTTTTCACGCGCACAAGGATGACGATTATAGATGTTGAACAGGTACCTACCCATGGCGGGTCGCTTCGCGTCTTCGCCGCGAGAAAAGGCTCGCGCCACTTTGTACACGCTCGGGTGGGAAAACTCATGATGCGTGAAGAGAAGCAAAGACTGCGCGATGGAAAGACATTTGAGCGCTACAATCTTCGGATTCTTCTAAATCGCGCGAAACTTCTTTCCCTTCTTTCTGGTTTGAAGAGGCGAGGGAAACGCATCGCCGGATACGGAGCGCCGGCAAAAGGGAATACACTCCTCAATTTTTTCTCGGTCGGCCGCGAGCTGTTGGACTACATCGTTGACGACAGCCCCTTTAAGCAAGGGAAGCACACGCCGGGGAAACGCATACCGGTCGTCTCGTCCGAAGTACTCAAAAGAAATCCGCCCGATTACCTGCTCATCCTTGCGTGGAATTTCGCCGAACCGATTATGAAGAAGAACGAAGCGTTCAGGAAAAAGGGAGGCAGGTTCATTATTCCGGTTCCAACGCCTCGCATCATTATTTAGAGACCAGACCAAAGCACAGTACCCAGTTTCCAAACAAAGCACAGTACACAAAAAGCCAAACGGAAAAGATGAGTTTATGCTTTGAAGAGTTTGTAGTTTTGTTTGGGTACTGGGCGGTTTGTGTTTTGTGCTTTAGACACCATGTCTGCCATCGTAGAAGAAGACATCAAGACCATAGTACGGACGCTCGGAGATGGAGTTCGCGCGCTTGAAGGGAAAACCGTGCTCATCTCCGGCGGCTCGGGTTTTTTGGGAAGCTACTTTCTCACGGTATTCGCGTATCTTAACAAGACTCTCTTCAGAAAACCCTGCAGAGTCTTCACGCTTGATAATTACGTGACCGGCACGCGAAGGAATCCCTTGGGTGATGTCGCTGACCCAAACTTTACATTTCTCAAAGGCGATATTTGCGAGCCGCTTCGCATACACGGGCCGATTGACTACATCATTCACATGGCGGGCATCGCCTCGCCGGTCTATTACATCAAATATCCGCTTGAGACCATACATACGGCGACGATAGGCACGGAGAATCTCCTTAAACTGGCCCGCGAGAAGAAATCAAAAAAATTCCTGTTCTTCAGTTCCAGCGAAATTTACGGCGACCCGGCGCCGGAATTCGTGCCTACTCCGGAAACCTACCGCGGCCACGTATCTTCTATCGGCCCGCGCGCCTGCTACGACGAATCCAAACGACTTGGGGAAACGCTGTGCATGGTGTACCACTCGCTTTACAAAGTACCGATTGTAGTTGCGCGTCCGTTCAATGTCTACGGGCCCGGCATGAAGCGGGAGGACCGGCGCGTCATTCCACAATTTCTTGCGTGTGCCTTTGCCGGCAAGCCTTTGCCGATTCACGGAAGCGGTCTTCAAACGAGAAGCTATTGCTACACGACCGACGCGCTTATCGGCTTTTTTAAAGCGCTCCTCACGAAGAGAAGCGGAGAAGTGTATAACATCGGAAGTCATGAAGGAGAGACGAGTTTGATTGACCTTGCAGGCATCATGGCCAAGCTTCTTAAAAAGAAAGTACGAATTGCCAAGATTCCGTACCCGGCGGAATATCCGCCGGATGAACCGAGCAGGCGCTGTCCCGACATCACGAAGGCAAGGCATGAACTTCGCTATGCGCCTGAAGTTGACCTCAAAACTGGCCTGACGCGAATGATTACATGGTACGAAGAGACCTATCCACGCGCTTCTGCGCGAACTGTGAAAAAGACGCTGGGGCTGGTAAGGGTGAAAAGATGACAGAATGTGTGTCAGAAGTTTCTAAACGCTAGACGCTAAACGCTTCTCCAAATGTCTTCTTCCATCATATTAAGCCGCACTCCGTTTCGTCTCCCGCTCGGAGGCGGCTCAACCGACTTGCCCTCGTATTACAAAAAACACGGCGGCTTCATCTTCGCGGTAACAATTGACCTCTACATGGATGTCTTGATTAAGCAGACGCGCGCTGACGACCTTATCAACGTCCACTACAAATCGTTTGAAGGGGTGCCACGCGTTGATCAAATTGAGCATCCGCTCGCACGCGAGGCGCTCAAAATGACCGGCATTAAAAAGGGAGTGTCAATTTCTTTTAAGGCCGATACGCCGGCGGGAACAGGGCTTGGTTCGTCGGGAGCATGCTCGGTCGCGCTTCTTAAAGGCCTCTCGCTCTATGCCGGCAGGGA
>MHSB01000046.1 GCA_001821155.1 Candidatus Taylorbacteria bacterium RIFCSPLOWO2_01_FULL_50_130
CAGGCCTCCGAGAAGGCAATCTAATGAAGTTCTTGTCTAGCCGACTGCTTGTGACTTTTGGCTAACAGCAAACCCCCTCCGACTACGGTCGGAGGGGGTTTTGCGTTGCCCACAAAAGAGGGAGAGGAATTTATCCCCCTTAATAAAGGGGGCGGACGCATTCCGATGCGCCGGGGGGTTGTATCTTCCTTCGCGGGGAATGACAGAAGATTGGATATACCCCCGCAAGTTTGCCGCAAATTTAGTGTGGGGGTATACTACAGCCCGTTATGGTGGCAAAAAGAATTGCTTTCATTATAGGCGGAGTAGCGCTTGCGGGGGCACTCCTTTGGAGTATCCGCACCGGCCCTCTATGGGTTAGGGAGTCTGGTACTCCTATGCCACCATCCTCGCCAGCGTCCGATACGTCGGCAACTAGCAGCGGGGAAGCAAAAGTGGTTGTTTCGCCGGGGATTGATATAGACTACGAGTATGCCACCCAAACCCCCGCAATGCCAGAGAGAGAGACAACGCTGTCCGCTTCCGCCCCATCGCTTAACCGGACGATTGTCATTCCGGCAAGTTTTTCTCCCGCGGACGCTTCCTTAATCAAGGAGTCCATAGCAAAACTGGTTGAATCCATCAAAAAAAGCCCAGAAAATGGTGCTCTGTGGGCAGAATTTGGCCTTAAACGGAAGGGAATTGAGGATTATGAAGGGGCAAAAGAGGCCTATGAATATGCCTTAAAGCTCATGCCAAATAATGCCATGGTGGCCGACAGCCTCGGCGTTATTCATGGAGATTATCTCAAGGACTATACTAAAGCCGTACGCTATTTCCGCTTGGCAATTGACATAGACCCTTCGGCCAATTATCGGTATATGCGTCTTTTTGAACTGTATCGGTACGCGCTAAAGGACAACGGCAAAGCGAAAGCAATTTTAGAGGAAGGGTTACGGGCAATTCCCAATGAACCAAGCTTTCAAGCGCTCCTGGAGACGGTGAAGTAAGACAACCCCCGCCTCGCAGACTCGGCACCCCCTTTGTTAAGGGGGAGACAACCCCCGCCGTATCAGAATCTCCCTTAAAAAAGGGAGTACCGCCGTCTTCGGCGGGGAGGGTTGTTCCGGCACCCCCTTTTGTAAGGGGGAGTTTTTGTCTCGTTGCCGCAATACCTGTGGATAAGTCGGTATTATTGCGTAATCATGAGGAGTATAATAAACAGGCATTGCTCCGCTTTTTCTCCGTCAGAAGAATAAAGCGCGCTCTATTCTTTCTTGTTGGTAAGAGCAAAAAGAGAAAGTTTTATCAAAATAAGTGTAAGAATGTATGCAACGATTTTTAAGCAATGGGAAAGGCGACATGATGCGCTCTGTCGCTCTTTCGCTTATTTTCTCGACTCTTTTTATCGGTATTTCAGTCGGGGCCGCAACCACGATAAGCACCAGTATAACTACCGATGGCACGCTCTCCGTTACGGGCGCCTCAACGCTTACTGGTTTGACCACGATGGTTTATGCCTCGTCAACGGGGCAGTCGCTCACGGGCAACTTAACGGTCGGTGGCAGGGCAACGACTACCGGTTCGAGCGGAAATATTGAAACTGCAGGAACACTTACGGCTGTGGGAGCAAGTACGTTGAATGGGGCTGTAACTCTAGGAGACGCCGCCGGAGACGCCATCATCGTTACCGGCAACGCCTCCACCACCAATTCGTTTGAGGTGGGGAATGACCTGTATGTAAACGGCTATGCGACCACGACTGGTTCAAATGGGGACTTTGCGACACGGGGCACGCTGACCATTACCGGCGCTTCAGTATTAAACGGCGCAGTAACCCTCGGGGACGCCGCCGGAGACGCCATCATCGTTACCGGCAACGCCTCCACCACGAATTCATTTGAGGTCGGCAACGATTTGTATGTCAATGGTATGTCAACGACCACCGGTTCAAGCGGTAATGTTGAACTCCGCGGCGGTCTCACGGTCGGTAATGCAACCGCCAACAGCCTCGCCGGTACCATCCTGTTTTCGGCGCAGACATCCGACCCGACAGGCGTAACGCAGGGAACGGTGTATTACAACTCCACAAGCAAAGTTCTGCGGCTTTTTGACGGAACCGATTGGTTTACCACCGGTACGACTTCAAGCGGTCTTCTCTTGAGCACCAACCGCATTCAACTTGATAATTTGGCGCTCCGGCATCTTGCGCTCGGTACGACGACGCAGCAAGGTATAGGCAAATCGTTGGTTACGCTTGAAGCAACAACAACTGCATCTATTCCGCTCTCAATAGTCGGATTCTCGGGTCAAACCGGCCATCTTCTTGATGTTCTGAATGGAACAAACGTTGCCGGCCCGAAGCTCCTCTTTATAGATTCTTCGGGTGGACTTTTTGGTTCGAGTACGGCGGCATTTGGTAGTACGCTAACCGTTGGCGGCATACTCACCGCGACGACCAGCGCCTATTTGGCAACCACCGCTGGCACAGTTGGTGTAGGAACGACGACTCCTGGAGCAACATTCTCGGTACAGGGCAATGGCCTTGTCTCGGGTACACTCTCTACCGCCGCTTTCATCGCGACCTCTTCAACCGTTACTCTCTCTGGGTTGGGCATTGATTTGCTTACCTCCATTGATTCTTCAGGAAACCTTATCTCAACTTCTACCCCGACTGCCGCGCGCTATCTGGCCACCTCAAGTATTGCTTCGTTCTTTCCCTATGCTTCATCTACCTCGTTCAGCACATCAGTTGCCAGCACGACCAATCTTACGCTTGGAGCCGGTTCCACGCTTGCCGGAATGATTTTCGGGACATGCGATATTGCCCAAACCTCCATTACCGCGAGCACTACGGCATTTCGTAATTGCGCTGCTGCGACCGGAATCACAACCGCATACAAGGTCTTTGTGCAGGCAACCAGTTCGCTAGCGACTGGTGTTACCGTTCCTGTTGGCGCTGGCGCAGGTTTTGTGATTGTATCTGCCTCAAGTACTGCCGTAAATACTATTTCAGTGGAAATCTCGAACCTTACCGGTGGCAACAATACGCCCTCCGGCACTCTTAACTTCTGGGCCGTTCGATAAGCATGAGATGAGTAATGGCTTATTATTACTAGCTCATGCCGACGAACACTATGAAATTAAAGTTTCTCTTTACAGTCGTACTGGTGCTCCTCGTTGGTGTCTTTCCCGCCGTAAGCAATGCCGCGTATAACGATGTGACGCTTGGCTCCACCGATACGCTTATCACGGTCGGGGGAATCACCCTCACGGTTGCCGCTCCAAGCGCGGTCCTTGAGTCAATTTCAGTTGGAAGCGACAACTTTACGGTGCTCATGCCTGGGAACTCGTTTCTTCGAGTTACATCAACCAGCCGGCGTACGCTTTCAACAAGCGGGTCGGTTTCCGTAACCACGACCAGCAGTTGCACCGATTCGCTCGTTACGTACACCTTTGACAGTCCGGCGTACCTCGCATCTCAAACACTTACCATCTCGGTTGATGCCGGCACTTGCACCACCGGCGGCACAGTGGGCGGCGGCGGAGGTGGTGGAGGAGGAGGCGGTGGCGGGGGTGGAGGAGGGGGAAGCGCGTATGTCTATGTGCCACCGACACCAACGACCCCGGCTCCTGCGACTACTCCTGCTCCGGCGGCAACAACTGCAGTAACGAGAACTCCGGCCGCAAGCGCCATTGCCGGCACAATTGACCGCGCCCTCTCAAAAGGAATGACCAACCCGGGCATAAAAATCTTGCAGCAAATTCTTAACAGCGACCCCGATACTAGAATTGCCGCAACCGGGTTCGGCTCGCCGGGGAGCGAAACCGATTTCTTCGGAGCCGCCACGCTCAAAGCGGTTCAGAAGTTCCAGGTGAAGTACGGCATTGCAAAGCCGGGAGACAGCGGATATGGGAATGTCGGCCCGCTCACGCGAAAGATTCTCAATTCTCTTGTCGGTAAAGCCGCAGCTCCAAGCGCATCTTCGCCAGCCGCCCCTCCGTCTCCTGCCGGAGTTCCAGGCTCCGCCGCTCTCGGCACAATTTCGTCACGTTCCTTGAGAAAAGGCGTCACCAATGCTGAAGTGAAGATACTGCAAAAAATTCTTAACGGCGACGTTGATACAACGGTTGCCGCGACCGGCAGTGGGTCGCCCGGAAATGAAACCATGTTCTTTGGTCCTGCAACGCTCAAGGCAATACAGAGGTTCCAAGTAAAGCACGGCATCGCCAAGCCTGGTGACGAGGGATATGGCACCGTCGGCCCGAAGACGCGGGCGAAACTCAATGAAGTGGGAGGCAAAATCGGTAATCCGGACCAGCAAATTGAGGATGCTCTGATGCAAATACAAACGCTTCAACAGCAGTTGAATACGCAGTAATTGAAGAAAGGCTTGTAACTGGGACAGGTAACGGTAACTGGAACAACAATCCAAGTGTCGTTGCCTGTTTTCCGTTGCTTCTCTCTTGTCTCGGTTCTAGTAACACGTTATGCGTTCCAGTCAATTTCCAGTCACTTGTTACCAGTTCCAGTTGTCCTGTACACTATTAATCATGCGCAAGCTTTTGGATAGAGCGTTTTGGAGATTTGCTTCGGGCTTTGTGCTTATTCTCCTTATCAGTTTTTCCCTACTCACCATTCTGGGGACATGGCGCCAAGCCAGAGAGAATTACTCCCAGCTTATCGGGGTCTTCCAAAAGGTAGCTATTTAGGACTTACGCGTTTGACGAATTATAGCTATGTTCCCATTCTGTCATTCCCGCCCCCGATGAGGTCGAGGGCAGACTACGGCGGGAATCCAGGCCTTGAAATGCTACATCTTCATTCCCATTCCCCGCCTCCGCGGGGACAAGCTTCACGGAAATGACATCAAACGCGTAAGTCCTACTATTGTCTACGGCAAGCCAGTTGTACCGCAGTATTTTCCGATTGTACAATTCCTTGCGGCATGGTAACCTTGTCGCCACAAGGTCAAGGACAGCGGGTGTTCTGATGTTATGAAGGACTTAATTTCCTGCCGAGACAGCCGGATTTCCGGCAATTCTCTAGACCTTAGGTCGAAATTAATGCGGTGTGAAGCAGGTAGTGTCCGGCGTTTAGTTTTCTAGGCGCTATACGCTAACCGCTAAACGCTTCTTTGTGTGGCAATCACCAAACAGAAAAAGGCGGAAATAGTGGAAAAGTTAAGGGGTATTTTCACCACGTCTCCCGCGGTCGCGTTCGTGCAATTTCACAAACTCACCGTTCTAAATGCACAAGCGCTCCGGCGAAAGCTTCGCGATGCAGGAGTCGGCTACTTTGTCGCGAAGAAGACGCTTATCCGGAAATCTCTTGAAGGTGGGAAAGAGGAGGGGAAGCTCCCCTCCCTTCAAGGGGAAGTGGCAGTCGCGTATCTTGAAAACGGGAATGATACGACGGCTCCTGCGCGCGAGGTTTTCGGACTTGAAAAGAAGCTGGAAAAAGCCGTTCACCTCATCGGGGGCATCTTTGAGGGGAAATTTATCGGGGAGAAAGAGACGCTCGCCCTCGCAAGCATTCCGTCGCGGCAGACGCTCCTCGCACAGT
>MHSB01000047.1:0-565 GCA_001821155.1 Candidatus Taylorbacteria bacterium RIFCSPLOWO2_01_FULL_50_130
AACAATCGTGGTGGAAAAGAAAAAATCTCGTATCGTGCGCTTGGCTTTTGAAAAGTATGTCAAAGGAAATATGCGACTGGAAGATGTCTCAACTTTTTTGGCGAAATCCGGCGTTACCACCAGAACTGGAAAGAGAATCTCCAAAACCAAAGCGTCTTTTATCCTCTCAAATCCATTTTATATTGGATTATTCAAATATGGTGGTGAAATCCACGAAGGAAAGCACGAGCCAATCATTTCAAAGAAACTTTTTGATGAAGCGCAGGAAATGTTGCGGAAGCGTGGACAACCAGAACGCAAACCGAAAAATGAACCGCAACCATTTTGCGGTCTCATTTCTTGTGCTTCATGCGGAATGATGATAACTGCTGAAAACAAAACGAAGCGACAGAAAAATGGCAATGTTCATCACTATGTTTATTACAGATGTACGAAAAAATCTAAAACTGTTAGATGTCCTGAAATGTCGCTTCGTTCTGAAAAACTAGATGAGCAGTTATCATTCTTAATCAAAAAAGTTTCTTTGCCCAAAGACTGGGCGGAGGAATTAAATCGTCTTGCTTTG
>MHSB01000047.1:577-5132 GCA_001821155.1 Candidatus Taylorbacteria bacterium RIFCSPLOWO2_01_FULL_50_130
TTAAATCGTCTTGCTTTGCAAGACTACAAAAATTCCGCCCCGTCTTTGACTGCGTGTGTGAAAGAGAAAGAAACGAGACTGTCGGTCATTTCACAAAAGTTAGAGCGACTTCTTACTGGATATTTAGACCAAGTAATTGACGAACAAGATTATCGTACTGAAAAAGCAAAACTACTACTTTCCAAGAAGTCGCTCGAAGAAGAAATGACCGCTCTTTCACACACGCAGAATGATTGGCTCGCACCTTTCCAAAACTGGCTAAAAGACGCAGAGTCATTGGACAAAATTGCTTCTGATTCAGACCTTTTTGCTAAAAAGGTCTGTGCCAAAGAAATCTTTGGCTCGCACCTGCTTCTTGGCGAAAAAACAGTCCGCACCGCCGAAGGCGGGAATCCGAATTCGTTTGGAAAATCAGGCGAAACAGAGTGGGCGGCGCTTTGCGCCGCCCACTCCGCCGTTGGTTCAAAACCGATTAGTTCCATTCTGGTGGGCAGGGTGGGATTTGAACCCACAAGCTCTTTCGAGCATTAGCTCCTAAGGCTAACGCGGCTGCCAATTTCGCCACCTGCCCATTTACGGCTAGCAACCGACAACTAGCAATCTACAACCTGGAGAGAAACTAATCTTTCTGCGTTGTTAGTTGTTGGTCTGTTATCCTGTCCGCCCACCTGGGCTCGAACCAGGGACCTTATCCTTAAGAGGGATCTGCTCTACCAACTGAGCTATGGGCGGGAGGGCTATTTTATAACACAATTTGCGGAAAAATTAAATCCATGCGGAATCGGGGAAAATCAAATTCCACAATTCTCCGGCAATATTGCGCGGCTCTCCGTAAAGCGGATAGTGATGGAGGTCAATGAAGGGCAGGGAATTACACTCAATCACGCCGCATCGCTCTTGTCTTTGCCACGGCACCCCCGCGTCCTCCATGATGAAATCAACGCCCACCAGCGGGTCACCGAGCACGGCGCCTATCTTTTCCAAAAGTTTCCGGTTTTCAAGGTGCGTCTTTTGGGTAACGTCGGTGTTGCTCGCGCCGATGCCGCGACTCACTTTTTGATTGAGTGTGACGAGCCGCCCTTCCCGAGGAATGCTTTCCCCCGCAAGTTTTTGTCGGAGCAGTTCCGCCTCCGCTTCGGGTCCCATAGTAATCTCATGAAAGGTGCCCCCCTGCCTCTTTTTGTTCCTGTTTTCAAGCGCGATCAGTTCTCGCACCGTATGCTTTCCGTCGCCAACCGCATGCGGCGGCTCTCTGCGAATCACGCCCACCAGTTTGCCGCCGATAAGCGTGCCGCGGTGTACCATCCCGGCCAATTCTTCCTCAATGAGCGCAAACGGCGAGAGTTCCTTGGCGCGCCAAAACGCCTTCCGAAAACCTTCTTCCGATTCAATATGGATAGTCGTGTGCCGGCTGCGCGAGCCGCTGTGCGGTTTTACGATAACGGGTTTCTGAAGCGCGCGAAAAATTTCAAGCGCGCGTTTTTCAGAAAAAGCAAAGTTTCCATTCGCTACCGGTATGCCGGCCGCTTTGAATCGTCTGCGCATCACCGGTTTGTCGTCCATCCAATGGAGTGAATTCGCTTCGGGACCGGCTGGACGCGGGAGACCGTCGAAGCAAATCGTCTCTCTTCCATACCGCGCTATGAAAAGGTCCTTGATCGAACCTAGACGAAACATCCACATATCAATGTTACGCCGCCTCGCCTCCTCCCAAAGGCAGCGGGTTCGGTCGCTGTCGTCTTTCTTCGGTTCGGTCTCCAGCACTCCGATGTGAAGCCACGCGAGGAGGCGCAGGAGTGGCGGCGCAACGATATCAAACCATGAAAAGGACTTTGGCGAGAAGAGCCGCACCAAAAAATAAAACGGCCGGAGCATCGGCTTGATGACGAGCCCCGCATACGAGGACGTGCGCATTAAAAAATGGTTTACCTGCGCAGGTTCGCAGTCGGGGCAATGCTTTTGGCCAAGGAACATTCCACGAGTATAGCAAATTGGATTCCAGACGCGAAAGTGCAATACGCACACCTTTTCGACGCAGTTATCTGCACTATGTCATATACGTAACGACCGTGCTTACATGGCACACGGAAGGGAATGACGGAAATGCGTGAGTTTTGCAATGAATCGGGAAAAAGTTAATTGAGGAAAATCCAGATAAGCAGCAGAACAAGAAGATGCATCGGATAGAATCCATACAAAAGCAGACGGTGCAGTTCTCTTCCGCGCTCTCTATTGTAGAGTGCGACGAACGGCACCGAGAGCGCTGCATATATTTGTATTGAGAGTTGACCAATAAGAAACACCCATACCGTCTGAAACGTGTGCAGAACGAAAAGCAAAAAAATGCCCACTTCGCGTGTCCGCAAAAACAGGGCGCTCACGAGGACCAAAAACACGCCATACGCGCCGTAGTCAAAGTTAAGATACTGCGCCGCCGCGGCGATGCCAAAGACGCCAAGCCACGCGTGCACCGGTATGAGCTTTTTGAGGAGCAAGAGCGAGAAGAGTCCCGCGGCAAGCGTAAAAAAGATATTAAGTTTCTCTATCGGCTGGTTTGCGGCCTGCAAGAAGAGTCGGTACGGAACTTGCGAGATCGCGGCAAACGCCAGCAACCTGATTAGATAGTTTCTGACGTTTCCCGTTCTTTCAAATCCTTCGGCGATGAGGAGCGCAAAGATCGGAAATGAGATTCTCCCGATGACTCGCCACATAAGATCCCCGGGAAAGAAAAGTACGCCGATGTGGTCTATCGCCATCGTCAGCATGGCGATAATTTTCAGGCCCGTTGAGGAAAGGGAAAGACGCTTTTTCACATCGTGATTATACACGAGCTCGAATCGGGTTAATCGTTTTCCGGACGGCTCTCGTTTCGCATCGGCCAAGCGACTGGCCTGCTTCGTTATCTTACTTCGCTCGGTGTCTCTATTGTACCAAGCTCGCACCTATTTCCAAAATCGCTGATGTATCGCGCGCTCCGCGCGCGTGGTGGCGTTGACCAAAATTGTACGCTCGACGAATCGCCCCGCCACCGCCTCGCTTCACTCGGCAACCCCAAAAAGAAAAAGTGTTCCTTGCTTTTTTGATTTTCGCGGGAGTGGATTTTTTCTAAAATGGAAAGGACATTTTTTCTTTTTGGGGTTCTGCCCTCCAAGTATTCGGGCGGTGCGGCGGGGCTTCGCTTCGGCTCGGGCGAGGCGGAATTCCCCCCGCACCTTCCGCCGCGCCCTCGCTTGGGCAAAATGATTTTTTGGCGGCGATTTCAATATGCGTTGCCGAATTGATAATAACTATACTTGCCGATATTTTTTGTAAAGTCAATTCGGCCACGCACACAACCGTCAGCCGCTGGAAGAAAAGCAAATTGCTTAATGTCGGCACAGGGAGTATTTATCGGCTGATCGGCTAAAATTTTTACAAGCAATTTTACGAATTCAAGCCAATTCGCTTTTTTAGCAAGCAAGGTTGGCAACTCATATTCTTGTAAAAACTTTTCTATTTCAGTTTGTAAATCTTCCATGTACATAAAGCCGATAACTTTCGTTTTTCCTCCCATGCCAACAAGGGCGGGATTAGCAATTTGCTTTTCAACATCTTGATAAATATCCTTCATAATCCTTGTGCGTTGCCGCAAGTTTTTTATCCAAGTCTTGGACTATCTCTCGTACCTTTCTTGTAAGTTCGCGCAATTTTTCTACTGTGTCATACGCAGTGTTAATGATGGAAAAATTCGCGTCATAGCGTTTGTGGGTATGGTGTTTTTCACCCCGCGCTCTATCAACTGCTTTCAAAAATGGAACGTCGCAAAGTTTTTCAATCTCTATGCTTGCAAGGTTGCGGTATGCCTTAACGGATTCTGGTACGCTGTTCATTTTGTATTTCAATTTATCGCTAACAACAATTAGTTTCAGCCGATTTTCCAGATATACAAGAATTTCAGCAACAAGATCGTCAAGTAAAGAATTGAATGTGCTTTGAAATTCCTCTGGTGGTAATGTCACGCTGTTCAACCGATTGAGAGAATTCGTAATGCCATAGTTAAACGCCCAGATTGGGGGACAAATAAGCGCGCTGCTTTGTTTCCCATCTTTGCTAAAGTAGCTTGCACCCAGTACAACACCATCCAAAATTTCAAATCCGCCAACTTCTTTTTTAATCGGTCGGTCTTTCTCAAATAATCTTTTTATCCAATCAAAAATCATGAGGCTGTTTCAAAAATTTTCTTAACTAATTTTGTCCGCGCGTAGAAAGCGCGGGTTATCGGTCGGCGTTTCCCTGTTCGCGGATTAATACCGCCGACTCCCTTTGTTCGCGCTTGTATCCATTGTCCGTCCGCTCCGGTCAAAGCTTCAAAACCTTTCGTGATAAGCTTATTGCGGATAAAATCATAGTCAGCTTTTATCTCTTGGATAAGTTCGTCCGTTTCGGAAAAGTCCAAACTCGTAACTTTCAATAATTCTGCTCTTTCGGAATTTTTGCCGTGCCACATCACAGCACAAAAAACGATGGTTTTGAGCTTTGCCCAGACATGACTTTCAAAAAATGAATGGGCTTTCAA
>MHSB01000048.1 GCA_001821155.1 Candidatus Taylorbacteria bacterium RIFCSPLOWO2_01_FULL_50_130
CAGTCCCATCAAAGACAAAGAGATTGAGCCTCGCTCAAGACCGACGAAATCGATCTCCTTGTTTTCAGTTCAATTATTGAGTTCGGCAACAGTCCCATCAGGTGACCCCGGCCTCACGAAGAAGCATAACGAGCGTCTTCTCGCAGAACGTGAAGATGCCCTCTTTTTTGAGCGCTGGATAAAAGACTTGCATTGACGTATACTTCCCTTCCATGGAGCTTTCGACTGACACGCTCCTTTTCATATTCGCCGCAGCCGCGGTCATTGCCGTGTTTTTGGGACTGCACACGGAATGGAGAATGAACCGCCTGCTTCGCGGGAAAAGCGGGAAAACGCTTGAAGAAATCATTATTCGCAATTCAAGCGACATTGAAAAGTTCAGGCAGTTTAGAAAGGAGCTTGAATCCTACCTTGAAACAGTCGAAAAACGCCTTCAGAAGAGCGTTTGCGGCGTCGGCACCGTGCGCTTCAATCCGTTCAAAGGCACCGGCGCAGGTGGAAACACAAGTTTCGCGACGGCGTTTCTGGATGAAAAAGAGAACGGAGTTGTGCTCTCCACTCTCTACGCGCGCGAGCGGGTCGGTGTGTACGCGAAACCGATACGGGGCGGGACATCCGAGCATGAGCTAACTAATGAGGAGAAGGAGGCGATAGCAAATGCAAAAAAGCAGCTGCATTTGTAATTTCAATTTAGGACTTACGCAATCGGTGTCATTCCCGTGAAGCTTGTCCTCGCGAAGGCGGGGAACGGGAATCCAGGGCGTTAAAAAACGGCCAAATACTGGATTCCCGCCGTAGCTTGCCCTCGACCTGATCGGGGACGGGAATGACAGAAAAGGAAGAAATGCGTAAGTCTTAATTATCAATTTACAATTTTCAATCAATTTTCGAATTTTCAATTTCGGGCTTTGTTTGAAAATTGATAATTGAAACTTGATAATTCTACGGTGCTACCACAGCATCAACTATGACAACTAATATCTCGACACCTGAAAAAGGAATTAAAGTACCGCGACCGCCGGTGGTCGTGGTCGTAGGTCATATTGACCATGGCAAATCAACGCTTCTCGACTACGTCCGGAAGACGAATATGGTTGCAAAAGAAGCCGGCGGCATCACCCAGCACCTTGGCGCGTATGAAGTGGAACACAAAACCAAAGACGGCAAAACGGGCATGATAACGTTTCTTGACACGCCCGGACATGAGGCGTTCAAGGGAATTCGCGGGCGCGGGGCGGCTGTCGCTGACATCGGCATTCTGGTTATCTCCGCGGAAGAAGGAGTGAAGCCGCAGACGCTTGAGGCGCTCCGCGACCTCAAAAAGTCGGGTATTCCATACATCGTCGTCGCGACCAAAATAGACAAACCGGAAGCAAATGTCGAGCGTGTCAAACAAAGCCTCGCCGAGCATGAAGTATATCTCGAAGGGTATGGAGGCGATGTTCCGTTCGCGGCCGTTTCGGGTAAGACCGGAGACGGCGTGGCCGACTTTCTCGATCTCATCTCTCTTGTTGCCGAACTCCACGCCGTAGGGAACACGGAGGGAGCCGTGATGCGCGCGTATGTTATTGAATCTCGCGTTGACAATAGAAAAGGCGTCTCCGCGACGATTATCATCAAAGACGGCGTTTTAAAAAAGGGTGATTTCCTGGTAGCCGGAGAAGCGGTGGCGCCGACGCGACGCATTGAAGACTTTCTCGGAAAAGAAATTGAAAAAGGAGAGCCCGGAATGCCGGTGCGAGTCGTCGGCTGGAGCAGTGTTCCTAGGGTTGGAGCGGCATGCGTGGCGGCGAAAAATAAGCGAGAAGCCGAGGATCTCGCCGCTTCCGGAGCGCGCGAAAAGGGAAACAAAAGATATCTTAAAGAGGGTGGCGCTCAAACTACGGAAACAGTCATTCTTCCGCTTGTCCTTAAGGCGGACGCGAGCGGAAGTCTTGAGGCCGTTGAAGCGGAAGCAAAAAGACAGGCGACCGAGAAAGTGACAATAAAAATCATCGCACGCGGCATCGGTTCCATAAGCGAGGGGGATATCAGGATTGCCATGAGCGGCAAGGATTCGGTCGTCGCGGGGTTCAATGTGGGGGTGGACGCGGCAGCGAAAAGCATTATTGAACGCGGAGGCGCTGTGGTTCGAACCTTTGACGTTATATATGCACTTGGGGAGTGGATGGCGGAGCTCGTGAAAGCGCGCACGCCGAAGGTGATGACTACCGTGGTGAAGGCGGACGTGAAGGTCCTAAAAATCTTCAACACTGAAAAGGACCGGCAGGTTATCGGCGGAAAAGTGCTTCAGGGGGAACTTGGGGTTGGAGATGAGTTCAAGATTTTGCGCCGAGGCGCGGAAATTGGGCACGGAAAAATCCGCGAGTTGCAGAAATTCAAGGAAAAAGTTTCCTCGACCAAGGAAGGCAGTGAATTCGGCGCGTTCGTCTCCACAAGTATTGAAATCATGCCGAGCGACACCATTGAAGCAGTGGCCAGTGTTGAACAATAGTAGTAAATTCGATTCACAAATACGGAATCGGATTGCGGCAATGGCGAATGCCGTTCATGCGAATTCAGAAATGAAAACGACTAAAGCGGAGAAAATGCGGGAGGCGATACGGCACGCCGCAGCCCACTTTCTCGCCGAGGAATCAAACCGAGCATCGCTTATCACCGTAACAAACGTACATCTTTCTCCGAGAGGCGACCGAGCCATTATTTTGGTAACCGTTCTCCCCGACAGTATGGAAAAAGAGGCGCTCGAGTTTGTGAAGCGAAAAGGCGGGGCGCTTCGAGCTTTTTTAGGCGATCGTGTTTCTCTCCAGCGCCTGCCCTATATTTCCTTTGCGCTTGATAGAGGTGAAAAGAATCGGCAAAAGATTGATAAGCTCGCCAGCTAGAAAAAAACATGATTTTGCTCTATTGTTATAACGCCGAGCAACGGCCGTGTGGCGAAGACAGTATTGCGCTGACCTGCCAGCCCGCCAAAACTTGCAAGGCGACGGCCTAGTGGTGAAGATGGCAACACGACGGTCTGCAAAACCGTTATGCGAGGGTTCGAATCCCTCCTAGGCCTTTGGCAAGCGGGCAGGCAAAACAGTTATGCGAGAGTGCAAGTCCCACCGCGGCCTCATTGACGGCTGTCAGCTCCCAACTGCCGGCTGCTGGAAAACAGATACGGGCAGAGAGACGCCTGTACGCGCGAGCAGACTCACAATTTTTTAAGCCAGTGGCGGAATTCCAAAGCAATCCCGTCTACTGCTGGATGTTACGGGACAGGTTGTACACTTGCTCTTCCAAATTTTTTGCCGAGGTGACGTAACGGGTAGCCGTACGAGACTTAAAATCTCGGGGTCGTAAGACCGTGTGGGTTCGAGTCCCACCCTCGGCACCACAATCTGACTTTCGTCAGAAACACCAACCAACGCATGGGACGCACGAAGTGCGTCCCATGCTGTTTGTCCTGATTCTGCGCGGGGATTCGGAAAATCCGGCGCGCTTGCGCGCACCATTTTGTTTTGGAGGAGGAGGTTCGAGCCAAAGACTTTTTTGGCAGCAACCTTTTTCTCCAAAAGGTTGCTATCCAATGCAATTTTTTCCATACCCGTAGCCTCTGTTATCCATTTTCCCATCGGTTCGAGCCACTGTTTCTGCTTTTGTTCAGCATTGGTTATCTGCTCTTCCAGCGACTTCTTTTCAGAAAGTAGTTTCGCTTTTTCAGCACGATAAACTTCTTTTTCGACATCCTGCTCCAAATAGCTATCAAGAAGTCGCTGGAGCTTCACCACGATGTCCGCAATCATTTTTTGATTTTTTTGAACAAAAGCAGAAACGGATTGGGCGGATTCCGCTTGATCTTTTTCAAGTCTCATATTTAAATAGTCCGCCCAATCTTGTGGCAAAGAGACTTTTTGAAGAAGTGATGAAATTTGCGCGTCCAAAGATTCTTGGCGAATACAGGGTTCGGGACATTTCATATCGCGTCGTTTTTTCGTGCAATGATAGTAAGTGTAATAATGCTCTTTACCGCTCACTTGTTTCTTTACCCTGTATTCGCCGGTGATCATCATTCCGCAAGTGCCACAGCTTAGCAGTCCACAATATGCCTGCGGTTCATACTTAGCTTTGTGACGCGGACGCCCTCTTTGCTTCATCACTTCTTGCACTTGGTCAAAAAGTTTCTTTGACACGATTGGCTCGAACTTGCCCTCATACACTTCGCCGGAATATCTGAAATGTCCGTAGTAAAAAGGATTGGAGAGGATAAAGGTCGCACGGGTTCGGTAGATTTTCTTTCCATGTTTTGTCAAAAGCTGGTTTTGCGCCAAAAACATGCCGATAGTATCAAGCGTCTGATTACCCTCTGCATACATCTCAAACGCTTGACGAATTACAGGCGCGGCTTTTTTGTCTATGACAATCGTTTTTGTTCGCGAGTCGTTGATGTAACCTACTGGAGAAAGTCCAGGATATTCGCCGCGCCTGACTTTTTGGCGCAAACCTCTTTTGGTATTTTCGGAAAGAGAATCCACATAATACTTGCTTTGTCCGAACGCCATGTTAAGCATAAACTTTCCTTGCGAAGTGGTGTCGCACCAAAAAGTCGGAAATTTCAAGCTCGCAAGTTTTCCTGTGTCGAGGAGATAAATCACTTTACCTCCATCCACCGAATTGCGGGCGAGGCGATCGGGGTTCCAAGATAATATACTTCCGCCGAATGTTTCAATCTCACTCATCATTTTATTAAACAATGGACGACCTGGAACTTTAGCAGATTGTTTTTCCACGATTTCGGCGGAAATAGTAATACCTTCTCGAATAGCATACTCCCGCAATTCGGTGAGTTGCGCTTCGATAGATAATACCTGCTTATCCTCGACATCAGTGGACTTGCGAGCGTACAAAAAGAATTTTACTTCCATAATGGGATTATAGCAAAAATTCTTTTTGAAAGAAAAGTAAAAATTGCATTGGATTTCGAACCTCCTCCTCCAAAACAAAATGGTGCGCGCAAGCGCGCCGGATTTTCCGAATCCCCCCGCAGAATCAGGACAAACAGCATGGGACGCACTTCGTGCGTCCCATGCGTTGGTTGGTGTTTCTGACGAAAGTCAGATTGTGGTGCGTCTTTACGACTTTGCTCGAACCTACTTTATCAAAAATTCGTGATTGAAGCCACTGTGCGCTATCGGCCATTGAAAGTGTTACCGAAAACGGAGTGGATAGGCCATAAATAGGTTACCGTGGTCGCATTATGACCATGGAAACAAAAAAAGAA
>MHSB01000049.1 GCA_001821155.1 Candidatus Taylorbacteria bacterium RIFCSPLOWO2_01_FULL_50_130
TTACCTGCGACTACCCGCATTTCCATCAGCGATAATCTGCGATAAGGATGCGACCCCTCCTGTCCTGCCGACCTTCGAGTTTTTTACGCTATCGGTCAGCATGACGAAGAGGAATAACATTGGCCGCTTTCGCAAAAGCTACGGCGAGCCGAGGCAAAGCAAATTTCTCGCTTCGCGTTATCCTTTTCACCATATTCAGCTGTCAAAGTTCGTCCAATTCCGCATCTACCCGCTCCTAACTGTGACACCAATAGCATAGCACCTATTGGATAGAAGTCAACCCCATACGCATGTAAAATGGCTATGAATATAAACCACATGACAGTTTACTTGTGAGCTATACGTCATAATGCTACTATTGTCATACCGATATGACAGAACTCAATGAAAAATCACTTGTGGCTTGCGGACTCTCACTTGAGCAAGCAAAAATTTACCTGTCTCTCTTGGAGAATGGCATGGCTCCGGCTAAAAGAATCTCCCTAAAAACTGGCATCGGCCGACCATTTACATATAAAATCTTGGAACGGCTCATTGAACTTGAGCTTGTAGAAAAGCGCGAGAATATCGGGAAAGTCACCTTCTTCGCACCCCGACATCCTAAACAGCTAAAGGAGCTCGCCGACAGACGGAAAGTAGAGCTGGAACAGTCCTCTTTAGGCCTTCGTACGGCGTTTGGACTTCTAGTGTCGCAGTTCAACGCCCTTCAGGACAAACCCAACATTAGATTTTATGAGGGGGAAGAAGGCATTAAGGAGGTCTACGGAGATATCTTGAAAACGGGAACGGATATTATGATCATCACCTCTCCGATACACGAGGGACGGCAGGAAGTCCTGCACCTCATAAAAGAGCAAGTGAAAAAGCAGGCGGAGCAAAATATAAAAACGCGGGCTATCACACCGCATCACGAGGGAAAGATTGCCGCGCTTCCCGTGGAAGAAGATGAGAAACATCTCATCACTCGTAAAATCGTGCCGACCGAAAAGTTAAACATACCGGTGCAGATTATTGTGTACGGAGACAAAGTGGCTATTACCAATTTCAAGGAATCGCTCATTACGGTCCTTGTGGAGAGCAAGTACATCGCGGAGACCTTTCGGATTATGTTCGAGTATATGTGGGAGAGAAGTTGAGTTCGCATTTTTGCCCAGTGTGTGTTATCGTGGGTATCGAAAGGAGAACATGCGTAAAATAACTAGGGAGGAGGCGCGGAAGGCATCGCGCATGGCTCTGGAGATGCTTAAGGACCCCGTGTTTCCGAAAGAACGGAAGACGGAGGTGAGAAAACATCTCCGTAATATGCTCCTCGGCGCGTGTAAACGCGAACCGGGGTTTCTTCCACCCAACGAGGTGGAAAAGATTCTCGAAGAAGCCGGGGCGCACCCGGGCTAGAGTCCGCCTTCCCACAGCGAACAGCAGTCGCGAAAGCAGCTGCTGTTTTTTATAGCGTCACCATACCCGCCTACGGCGTGCGTGATTGCGGCACCACGAACGCCGCCATGCGAATGAACATTCTGTGTCCCGTGCGGGGCCAGATCGAGGCGGTTCACAAAGTCCAACGCCTTGCAATGCCGTTCTTAATTTTTAACTTTATGCTATGTCCGTTGGAGAACGCACGCGAAACGAATTTCGCAGAAGGGCTTTTGCAAGTTCTTTTAGTGCGGGGTTCGCAACAATAACTCTATCGGAAAGCTGTTGAAGGGTAAGCCCTTTTTCTTTGACAATCTCTGCGACGCGCGCGACTCCTTCGCTAAATTTCCGCTCCGCCTCCGTATCGCGCACGACTCGCTTCGCATACTCGCGAAAAGCATCAAACTGAATCAAAAGCTCCGCGAGCGCGACGCGCGCGAGGGGGCTGGTTCGTATCATGTCTTCTGCTTTTCCCTCTCCCGTTTCCGCGCGGTCGGTGAGCTCCGCAAGTTGCCACGTGCTGTCGGAGTCCATTGCAATCATCGCTCTCGGGATTTTATGAAGCGCCCCCGTGTACCGGTAATTGAACGATGATTCTTCTGATTTGAAGTACTTGACCGTCGCCAGCTGTCCCGTGTCCAGCGCGGTCTTCATACCAAGCGTCTTCACATCAAGCGCTTTCGGAGCGATGTTTGTGGTTACATCTATTCCGGCGACAAATCGGTACGGGTTTCTGTTTTGTTCCCGCCCCGTGCTGGTGCGCGGAAAGAACTCAACAACTACATCGCTCCACGCGCCGCGCTCTTCGCGATTTGCGGTGTTGAAGAGGCCGTAGTCATCATACAAGGACAGAAGCGTTGCTTTTGCGCGTTCTCCGAAGATGCGCGCACCGCTGTTCACATTTTTGTGGAAGAGAGCTTCCGCCATCTTTCCCGTTTCACCCTCCCTTGAATGCGCGAAGCGATTCTCGCGTTCCCGAACCGATGCCGCGTCGCGGCGCACTTCTTCTTCGCTATACACTTCGCGCAGGTCTTCAAGTTTGAGCCGCTTCTCCTCCAGGTAGCGCAGATTCTCCGCAATGAGCCGATTCCGCGCTCCCTCCGGAGAATGTGAACGAATATATTCAGGGCTCGGCACAGTAGTGATAAACTTTTCTTAATTTTGAATTACGAAACTCATGAAAGCGCGCTTTTGGAGCAACTCTCGCAGCGCGACGGTGCGAGAGGGAGGCAAAAAATCAGCAGATTTTTACGCCGTTTGCTCCAAAAGCGCGCCGAATGTGAAGTTTCGTAATTCAAAGTTCTTAAATCCCTGGATTCCCACCCGCGGCGGCGGACGGGAATGACAGAGATGTGAATTATCTTCTTCTCCAATGCCAGAAACTGCTCTGGCGCGAAAATGGAGAATATCTATCGCTGTCTGCGCAAAATCTCCAATGCGGAATCAAGCGCGTCGCGTTGGGAGGATGATACAACCGCGTCCTTTAACCACTCCGGCATATTTGAATAGTGGAGAAACGCGGCTCCCTTTTTCACCTTTGCTTCCGCCTCGCCAATCGCATCAACAACTTCAATATAAGCATTGCCTTTCTTGGACTTTTTTGCCTCCAACAACACGGCGCCTCTCGGCGTTAAAAAGACCGCCGCATACTCGCCTGCTTGGTCTTTTAATCTCTGCACTTCTGCTTCTAATGCCTTCGCGCGGGTTGCCATCTTTACGATTTCTTCTTTCCGCCGCTTTTCCTCCGCGACGCGCGCCTGACGCAACTTTTCCGTCTCTCCTCTCTCGTCGTTTCTCTTTCTCGTTTCAAACGCAATCCAGAATTGAGTTTGTTGGCGGGACTCTTTCATCTCTCTGGTTTTCTTGTCGCGAAAATGAACCGTCTCCCATTCCCTGCCGAGAATGTCGCGCAGTTTGCGGTCATTTGCGTCGGCCTGGTTTATCATCTCAACCGTTGTACGGGCCTTTTGGCTTACCTCGGACGTAATCCCTCTTTTCTTGTCGGCATCGTCTGTAAAAATCAAGTTGTCAAAATACGAAGCGGTACCGACTCCCGACACAGAGATACTTCCGCGCTCCCGAACCGCATACAAAGAAGCAAGGTAGGGCGCGGCAGAGAAGTGTTTTTTCCACGGCGCAATCTCATCAGGGCTCTTAATCTGCCGTTTCCCTTCTCCGAGCAGGATGGCATCCGTCAGTGCGGCGCGAATTTTATCTGTACCAGCCGCCTCGCCGGCTATTTCTTTTATCCGCGCAATGGCGTCTTTTTGCCTGTTAATCAGCGAAGCGGCGATAACGAAGGTTTCGTTGAGCAGTTCTATGTCCACGACAACTCTTTCCCGCGCTGTTTTTTCCACGGTTTCTTTCCTTTTCGCCTCTTTTATCGCTTCGGTTTCCGTAAGCCGCTCAAGGCGCCGCTTCGTCACTTCTGGGTCTTTTTCCAGCTCCTCAACCCGCGCGGCAATCTCGCTGGCGCGACGCGCATACAGTTCATGGGCGCGCGCTCCCGCCTTCGCGATTCTTTCCTCAAATGCCTCCTCTGCCGAAACAAATACGGTATTGGTGACGCTCTCTATGAGGGCATCCTGCTTGGCGCGTAACGCTTCCCGTGTTCGCACGAACCCGTCGTCATCTCGTTTCTCACGCTCCATTTTCGCAACCACCACCTCAACCTTTTGCAGATTGGCCAGAAGCGCCTTTCCTTTTTCGCTTTCCGCAAACCGTTCGTACTCTTCACCAGGAAGTTCCGCTTTCTTGCGTCTTACCGCCATTTCCTCGCGCCACTTTTTCTCAATCTTTTCCAGACGCTTCAATCTGCCTTGGTTTATATCCGGCAGTTCCTTCAAGCGCTCTTCCAGCCGATCGCACTGCTCGGCTTTTTCGTCAATTTCTTTCGGATCGCGGGGCGGCGGCATGTCCATGACTTCCTCTGCAGTTTTAAGAAGCGCAGCTAATTCCTTGTCCTCTGCAAACGGCGCGCTTTCTGTTTCCTGTTCGGTTGCCGGGCTTCCATTACCCTCCGCCGTTTCGTTTTGCTCGCCCAAGACGGCGATACTGCCCTCTTCTTTACTTGCCGAAAGAGTTTCTTCAAATTTTTCTTCTTTCATGTCATTTGTTTTGTCAATTATGTTAATAAATGTAACCCTCTATGGCAAAGTCAATGATAGCATTCTCAAAAAAAAACACAATGCTTCCATCGGTGACAGCCGCAAACTGCGTATCTATCTGTTATCTTGATACCATCTCTAATCAACCTCTTCCAAATTTGTGCTCAAAAGAACAAGATTTTAAGCTAAACAGTCTAGGATAATGGGTAAGGGATATTAAGAAATGGTATTACTTACAGGAATTATATACCAGAGCTTTACAAAAAACCGCCGCGCGGGGGGTCTCTACACATAAAACACCCCGCCTGTGAGGCGGGGTGTTTTGCGCTGCGAGTTATGCTCTCTGGACGTTGACGGCATTCATTCCCTTCGGAGACTCTTCAGTCTCGAAAGAAACCTTGTCTCCTTCTTGAAGCTCGCTGAATTGCACCCCGACGAGCGCCTTACTATGAAAGAACAGGTCTTTCGAAAGGCCTTCGCCGGTAATGAATCCAAAGCCCTTGTCGGTCAGTTTCTTGATTGTTCCGGTCATCTTTGGCTCCTACTTATAAATACAAAGACTTATGTTATGAATCGACTCTTTTCTACATGTAGCTTTGTTGGAAACATGCTAGCATATGAGGAGATTCATGTCAACGTAGAGTTCTCAGAGCTTCGTAGCAGGCAAGAGTTTTGGAATATGCTCCAGCTCGGTATCATTTTTGAATTGGAACATACTGCTCGGTATTTCATTCGGATGCGATTGAATTATCCAAGGCCGCCATTCTGGCTGTGCCGTCGGCGAACAATCTTCGCACCTCAAACGCGGTCGGCGCACGACCATAAAGACGGACAAGCGCGATATTGCCTTTCATAAAGGTATTCGGATAAGAACCGGGGCAACAAACAATGTTGCCGATGGCGGAATCGGTTCCGTAATCAGCGATGATCAAGTTCGGCTCTGCCACCGACGCATCCAGTTTGCCGTCGATGTAAAATTTATAACCGACACCCGCTTCCAGGACAAAAATCACATGTGTCCACTTTCCCACCGCAACGGCGTTATTGGATGTCGACCAGTAATTTACCCCGCCGGACGTTCGAACCATGGTACGCAGTTTCCCGCCAAGAAAACTGTTGACTTTAAAATAATGAATGCCGCCCATTCTGGTAATTATCGTGCTGCCGTTGTAGGAACCTGCCGGCATGTCCGTAACTTTTATCCACGCTTCCACGGCCGAGGAGCCTGCCGTCTGGCCGCCGAAATTATTGGGGTTGTTTAATTTCCCGCCGGGATTTTCCAGACTGACGTAAGCGCCGCCCGAAAGAAATAGGGATTTACCGGCTCTTGGATGATCGTCCTGCCAGGCGTATGTCCCCCCTGTTATCGTCCCATTGAGGCCGTTCGAGGAATTATCATTAACAGTGTTTCCCGCGCCTTCTTGGAAAGACCACGCGCCGACGGTCGCATCGCCGACGGCGTGATAGATATTCGCGCTCATCTGAAGGCCCGCGGCCACTCTGGCTTTTTCGCGCGCGGAATTAAGAGAAGACAAAACCACCGACGACAAAAGGGAAACGATGGAGATTACCACCAAAAGTTCAACGAGGGTAAAACCCGTTCTTTTGGACAGTTTCATGAGCTTGCTTCCCATTCAGACAATGTAACACAACATCTATGGTCTTCAAAGTTAATAGGCCGGCCTTCTCACCGCGAGAAAGCCGGCCTCCCCAACCTGTTTCTTTCGGCCCGGAAATCACCAGAAGCGCAGCCAGCGGTAGCCGCAGCGGCATCGGTAATACCGCACCTCGGTATCAAACAACTTTCCCCGCGCTCGCCTGACGTAGAATCGGCTTGACTTTACAGCGGGGCGTTGACACTTCGGACACTTTACTCGTCCGAGACCGATACTGACGGCTCTAAAAATTGCCCCAATTGTTTCCATATAACTCCCCTCGGTTGAATTTTAATTTGGGTTGCTTTCTAAATCTAATTATACACACTAAACTCGTCTGTCAAACTACCGTTTTGATTCAAGATTCTCCTCTCGCGTGCATTTGGGAAGAGAGAAGGTCTTGGGGTAGGATGGTTCTTGAAGTCTCTGCTTTTTCAGTGAAAGACCGTCCCATCTATTTCCGGCGCGTGTTTAAAGCGGCGGCTTCTCGTGCATGATTTTTTTCTGAAACCAGATCGGCGCGAGCTTGAGAGCAATGACGAGGAGGACGATAAAAAGAAACGCATATTTCACGTCCGAAATAATCGGCAAAAGATTGATGATACTTTCCCCCGCGAGCCACCCCAACGCGGCTATCGTGGTGAGCCACAGAAGCGTCGAAAGGAAGTTCATTACAAGAAATCGCAGTGCGGAGACCCGTTCAAACGAAAGGTAGATGACCGTAAGAAATCTGGTTCCAAAGACGAACTTGCTCACGAGAAGCGCGCGGAACGGCTGATTCGCGTAGAGTTCGTCAAGCCGTTTCAGCACCGCCTCGCTTTTTGTTGATATGGTCTCAAAACGGTGGGCGACCTTCCATAGAAAGGGACCTACAAGGAACCAAAGTACGTCCGCGCTTACGGTCCCAAGAAACGTCAGCCAGAATACTTCAGAGAGCGAAAGGATATTTTGCCCGGCAAGAAACGCCGCCGGGATGATGACGGTTTCACCCAAAAAGAATCCCCCGAAGAACAGCGCGGGGAATTTATAGGCGAAGAGAATCGCGAGTGTCGTCGTGCCGATGTGCATGCGCATTAGTATAAACTATTTTCCGATTCACTGTCTGCATAAAGAAAAAGGCCTCGCAAAATTCCGCGGTCCGGCTCGACACCGTCCGCTACCGCTCGCAAGCGGTTTTTCACGTGATTTTGTCTTGCTTCGCCCAGTCTGTTGCCATGATATGAATCGGTTGCACAAAGGAAGCCGGCACCCCTGCGGCATCGCCGAAGTATTCCGGATTATGTTTGAGTATATGTAGAACAAAACTCCGTAGATTTTTTGCGGGTACCGAGAATCGAACTCGGGTCTACACATTGGAAGTGTGTCATTCTACCACTAAACCATACCCGCATGAGTTGCCACAGCGTAACAAAAAAAGTGGTCGGTCGCAATTTTCCGGCGCATGATTCGTCATTTATGTATGACCCTTGTATAATGGACATTCATGCGAATTTTGTTCAAAACTATTGTTTCCATAATTCTAACGTTTGCCCTGATCGCCGACGTGCTTTTAGCCGCCCCCGAAATAACACGCGTATACGCGGAAACTGTCGAAGCAATCCAGACACAAGTAGGCGAAATAATTTCTAAAATTGAGGCCGCGCGAACAGGACTTGGCTTCTCTTCAGAACGATTCCCAAACGATGACATTCTTTCCACGTTTCGTTTTTCGCGCACGCTTCTTTTTGGAGCGCGCGGAAAAGATGTCCGCTATCTGCAGATACTCCTCAACCGCGACAGCGCGACGCGCGTAAACGCGCCGGGACTCATTGGCGGCGCCGGAGCTGAAACGAATTATTTCGGTCTTGCCACAAAAGCCGCGGTTGTAAAATTTCAGGAAAAATACGCTGCTGAAATCCTTCTTCCGGCGGGATTTCCCCGAGGTACCGGCATCGCGGGGCCGCTTACCCGAAACAAGCTCAACGCACTTTTTCTTGCCCCGCCGCTGGAAGCACAAGAAACATACGCCGCGTTAGCAACACCGATATCGCCGCGCGCGCCAGAACTTTCGACGGTAAACGCATCAACAACCGCTCCAGCTCCAGAGTTCTCCTTTGAGGAGGTTAACCGAAAAACGCGAGCGGCGCTGGTCAACATCATCTGTACCAGCGTGCGGGGCGGTTCATTCAATCTCGTCTCCGGAAGCGGTGTTATCGTAGACCCGCGCGGCATCATTCTCACCAACGCGCATTTGGGACAATACTTTTTGCTTCAAGACTATCCGACTCCGGGAAGCATAGAATGCGTCATACGGACCGGCGAGCCGGCGCGAAATAAATACCGGGCATCACTACTGTTCATCCCTCCTTCGTGGGTGCGCGACAACGCGTCAAAAATAACCGCGGACGAGCCGACCGGAACCGGAGAAAACGACTTCGCCCTGCTTCTCATACAAAGCACGATTGCCGCGAATACTCCTCTACCGGAGCTGTTTCCCTATGTCCCGATGGATTTTAGCGACAATTCGCTCCGCAAACCTGCGGAAGTGCTCATTGCCGCCTACCCCGTCGGGTTTTTGAGCGGCATTACCATTCAGAAGGACTTGTACCCAAGCTCTTCTATTGTGATGACCGGCACGGTGTATAGTTTCGAGGAAAAAACGCCTGATGTATTCAGTTTGGGAGGATCGGTCGTGGCGCAACAGGGCTCAAGCGGAGGAGCTGTCGTAAGCAAAGAAAATACACTCATTGGCCTTATCGTTACTTCTTCAACGGGAAAAACAACCGGGGAGCGCGATCTCAATGCTCTTACGCTATCACATATTGATTCAGGTCTCCGAGCGACTACCGGCGATGGTATTCGTTTTCTGCTTGCTGAAGACGTGCACGAGAGCGCGAAAGATTTTAATGAGCGCGTCGCGCCCAACCTGCGAAAGATATTCGAAGACGAGCTGACAAAAGAATGACGCCTCGGTCATTTCTTTTGCCATCTCCGCGAAAGCGGGGACCCAAAATGTGCAAATGATGAAAAGCTACTTCTTAAACGGATTCGTCGAAAGCTCAATAAGGCGTTCTATGTTGTCCGTTTTCCCAGCATTTTGAATGCGAATGAAACCGCAGCGCGCGCAGCGATGGAGCACGCGATAGATGCCGCGAGAGTGAACGGAAACACTGATTGGCTCCATATTTCCCCCGCATGGGGAAGCGCGGTCCCCGGGGTTTTCATCAACGTGTTTGCTCCAAAGGCACTGCGGACAGTGGTTGGTATAACCGCTTCCCGTTACACGCATGCCGCATCTCTCACACGAAAAATCTTCAATTTTCCTTACAAAACGTTTCATCGCTATTCACGCTAGCGTAAAGTCCTCTCCTATTTTTCGGAGAAATCCTTCGGAGGCGAGCTCGGAAAATATTTCTGGAACGGAAAATTTTGTTTGGTGCTCTTTGAAATCTGCAAGAGTAACCTTTTCTTTTTCCGTCGCGCGCCGGAGGATTGCTCCGCGAATCTCCTTTCTCGACCCCTTAAACGCGGACTGTTTCGCGTACTTTGCGGCGCACGTGTTTACATTACCGACGGCTCTCTTCAGCATCGCCCCGCAGTCCATGAGCGCGTTGTACCACTCTCGCACCGAACAAAGTTCGACCTTATGTCGGGAAAGAAGTCGAACCTTGTTCGGCAACGCTCTTACAACTAATTCTAAAATCTCCTCGTCCCTCACCTTTTTCTTTCCTCTAAAAAAGAAATGGATAAACACCGTTCGGATATTTGTCTCGATGAACGGCAGATTCATACCAAAAGCGAACGCCGCGATGGCGCCGGAGGTATACGGCCCGATCCCAGGAAGGGATTGAAGTTCCTCTAAAGTGCGCGGCACTTTTCCTTTGTATTTTGTGGCAATGACTTCCGCCGCGCGCTTAAGGTGGAGCGCCCGACGGTTGTATCCAAGTCCCTGCCATGCCTTGATGACTTCCCCTTTCGGTGCGCATGCAAGTGAGGATACGGTCGGGAATCGTTTTAGCCACTCGAGATATTTCGGGACCACTCTGTCCACCTGCGTCTGCTGGAGCATCACTTCCGAAACCAAAATGGCATACGGGTCGCGTATATTCCGCCACGGAAAAACTCTTCCGCGCTTTCGGTAGAAATCAAGAACCTTATTTTGAAATCGGATGATGCGCTTTTCTGAAAACCTCGCGCGGTTCTCGTAATCTTTTACGCTCATTTCAAAGATGGTTATTGCTCCGGCAATTCCTTATTTTGGAGGAAGTACTCCACGTCAGAGAGCGTCACATTCAAAACATCACCATTCAATCTGAAATTCTCTTTTCTCTTAAAATCCCGATGCGTTATCAAATCTCTAAATGCTTTTGCATATCCATTAGATATCCAGTAATACATCATTCTGTTTTGGAAATCTACATCGTCGATGTGCATACCTTCTGAAAGATGATTGCGAGTAAACAGTTCCACTGCAAGAATGATTTGATGTTCGCCTTCATTGCGCGGTTGCTCTACCCCGGTAAGCAACTTGTGCGTTCTATCGTGGACGGATTCAAAATCTAGAGACTCTTTCATGTTGAAATACTAGCGCAAGATGAATTGTTTCTCAAGTAATCGATAGCGCGTCCAAATCCCTCGCTGAAAAATTGCCGATTTTTACTCCGTGTTCTCTGCGCTCCACTTTACTTAAGTAAAGTGGAGCGCAGAGGAGGATGGGGGAGTTAGATTTTTTTGAGACTATCCAGCAATTCGTCTTTTCTTCTCCTGCTTTGATAGGTCTTGCCGAAACGGACACACGTGCGATTGACGCGGCTCCAGTAGTTTCGCGGGAAAAGCGTTTCGAGGTCTTTTTCGATTTTATGCGGATTCGAATGATTCGTCCAACCGAGTCTTTGCGAGATGTACGCGACGTGCGTATCCACGCCGATTGCGTCGGCGCCGTACTCGGAAAGAAACACATTGGCGGTTTTTCTGCCAACGCCGGGAAGTTCAATGAGTTTTTGTATATCGCGCGGAGGCACTCCTTTATAGCGCTCTACAAGCACTTTGGCGAGGGCAATCACGTACTTGGTTTTATTTTGAAAAAAATTCACCGGCCCGATGATAGCGGACATTTCTTCTGGTTTTGCTCCAGCGAGCGCGGAGAGAGTTTTGTATTTTGAAAATAATTCTTCCGCGACAAACACCGTCGTTTCATCTCGCGTCCGCGCCGACATAAGTATGGAAATTAAGGTCTGCCACTCCTCCTTCCACCCCTCCGCCGCAAGACGCATCGGTTTCCCTCTCCCCAACCGCTCCAATTCTTTGAGTTGCCTTACCGCCGTTTTTTGGTCCATATTTGTTCATATACGCCTTTATATTCTGCGCCCACGGCTCCACTTTACTTAGGTAAAGTAGAGCTATTGCGCTTTGGGGCCGCCGACTTTTTGGAGAATAGAGGAGGAGAAGGTGTGGATGAGGTTTTGCTCGTCCTCGAAACGCTCTTCGGCGAGCTTCACGAGTTTAATGACAAGTTCAACGCTTGAGATCCCTGATTTTCTCCAGTTGTGGTGGTACAAACTGCCGGGCAGTGTATTCACTTCATTGACGAATATCTTATTGGTCGCGCTGTCGATGAGAAAATCGACGCGTGCGATGCCGGAACATCCAAGCGCTTTGTAGGTCTTCCTGCCGAGTTCCCGCACCTGTTTCGTGAGTTCATCGCCAATCTTTGCGGGAATCTCGCTATATTCGCTGTTTACTCCGCTCCCCTTCCCGCCGGAAAGATATTTATCTTTGAAATCAAAAAATCCTGTTTTGTTGAGCGGCCGCTCAACGGAGGCAAGCTCTGGCTCATCGTTTCCGGTTATCGGGAGCGTTACTTCGATAAGATTCTCAACGCCTTCTTCAACAAGCACTTTGTTATCGTAATGAAACGCGACCTCAATCGCATTTTCAAGCTCACTTTGCCGTTTTACTTTGGTGATGCCGATGCTCGAACCAAGATGCACCGGTTTTACAAACAACGGGTATTTCAATTTCGCGCTCTTTTCCAAAAATATCGAGGTACTCCAATCGGATTTTGTGCACCATACAAACGGCACTACCGGCACGCCCTCGGCTTGCAGAACTTGCTTGGTGAATGCTTTGTCCATCGCGACAGCCGAAGCGGCCATATCGCACCCGACAAACGGCACCTTCGCCATGCGAAGAAGACCCATGAGAGAGCCGTCCTCGCCATAGGTGCCGTGCATCGCGGGAAATACGATATCAATCTTTATCTTGCTCTCAAGCAACCCGGGCCAGATAAACTTCAGACCATTATCAAAGAGGAATCGCACCTTTCTTTTCCTTTTCAAAATATCTTCATAGTTGCTTTGTTTGAAAAACGCGAAGTCATTCATCGCCTTGTCGGCGTACCAATCTCCCACTTTCGTAATATACACGGGCCAGACATCAAAACCACCCGCTGCATGAAGCGACTGCATAACCGGGATATGCGCGGTGATAATAGAAACATCATGCTCCGCGCTTCGTCCGCCGAAAATAACTGCAATTGTTTTCATTGTTCTAAATGTTAAAATAAATTTGATTTTTAGGCGTTTACAGCGCAGTGGCGTCCATGTTAACGTCATCCTGATCCACAAACCATACGTTCCGTGCAAGTTAACAACGGTGGTTTAACGCCAAACCTTTTTGGATGCCGCGGGACAAAAAACCGCGGTCGGTTTTTACGCGTACTGATCCGGCCAATCATTCTGGAGTAGCACCACGTCTCCTTTCACGGTAAAGTTGGGGAGTGCCGCAAAAGCGCCGAGCGCCTTGCTAAACCACATGACCTCCCCGCAATACTTCCCTTCCTGTAACCCCCTTTCGATGAAAGGCGTGACGGAATTGCGAATAAGAATCACCTTTTCTATGCCGGCGCGGGAGAGCTCGCGACCTATTTCTTTGTGCACTTCCTCTTTTTTCTTTCCCATCTCAACCAAACCGGGAGTTACATACCATCGCCTCGCGCCTTTGAGCGATGAAAGAAATTCAATGACCGCCCGGACACCGTCCGGGTTGCCGTTATAGCTGTCATCAAGAATCGTCACCCCCTGCGCATTTGTCTTCGGCTCTAGTCTATGGTCAAACGGTTTGGTTTTCACAATCCCATCCTCTATTTGTCCCGTTGGGAGTCCGAGTCGCGATGCAACATCGGCGGCCACTGCCAGCGGGCCAACGTGATGCAGGCCGAGCAGAGCTGAATGCGCGCGAATTGTTCGTGAATCGCTTCGGAGGATGAAAGAAGAGCCATTAAGATCGGTCTTCGCATCTTCCACCCTCCAGTCTCCAGTTCCCGCCCGACTATACAGCACATCTCTCGCGCGGGTATACTTTCGTGCCGTCGCATTTTCCCCGTTTATGTACACTTTCACGCCAAAAGTCGCTCCAGTATTCATACCATTGCCGCCCTTTTCGGATGCGATGCAGGGAGAAAGCGGTTTCTCATGCAAAAAGTCCGCCAGTTCAAAAATAGTCTTCCGGGTCCGTTCGATGTCCTTAAACCTTTCAAGATGCGCTTCATTGACGCCAGTGATGACCCCGATATCAGGCCGAATTAACCTGCAAAGACGTCTTACATCCCCGGGATAGTACTCGCCCAGTTCAAAGATGAGTACGTCTTCATCCCCTTTTAACGTTCGCACGAAACGGCTGATGCCAAGCGGCGTATTGTAACTTTCCGGCGGAGCGGCTACTTTTCTGCCGATTCCGAGCACTGCTTTCAGAATTTCCCGCATGCTGGTCTTTCCGAAACTACCGGCAATAGCAATTTTGAGACCTCGATGGCCGGCCAATTTCTGCCCAACCTGTCTGATGATTACGTATTCTATTGGCTGTTGCAGAAAATTGACAATGATGAGAAAAACAGACACGACGCACACGAGAATAAATGGAGAGGTTAATATGATTAGTAAAAATACGGGATACTGCCACCACGCAATGCCCCAAACAAGCACCGCGATTGCGAGCGCATATAGAATGAAAAGGAAGCCGTACCCTACGGCAAGACAAAGGAGACTTTTCGAGGTCATGAACAACTCCTTGCGTTGCTCAACATGCAAAAAATCACGCACGCGCCAAAACCAACGCAGAAAATCACGAACGCGGTACTCGCTCGCCTGCATCATATAGACGAGCGAGCGGACATAGCGCGGATGGTAGCGTGAAAGAAGGTCTTTCATTGTGAAATGAATGCTTGTATCAACGCGGCGACGCTATCTGTTTTCTCCTGATGCACAAAATGCCCGGCTCCCTCCAAAACCTCCAGTGTAGAGTCTGGAATGAGTTCTTCGAGTCGTTTTCCGTTCAAAAGTGGAGTTGCTGTGTCTTTCTCACCCCAAATAAGCAATGCCGGAATGTTTATCTTTTGAGCCGCGGGACTCAAATCTTCCCCTATGACTCTAAGGAAGGTTTCTTTCAAGGCTCCGGCATGTATATAATCCTCGCCACCCACCTTTCGGTACAGTTTCAGACGCAATCTTTCCTTTACATCGCTCGAAAATGGAAAAAGGGCTATTTTACCAATTTTTGCAATGAGTCTAAGTAGTTGATTCCGGACTTTTCTGTTCGTTGCCAAACCGGCGGCGCTGATGAGCACGACTTTCTGGGGCTTCAGTAGGCCGATGCCTACCCCTTTAATCGCGATTCTTCCGCCAAATGAATGCCCGATAATAATATATGACGGGATTCCAAGTTTTTCGATGAACGACTTAACAAAATAAGCGTATTCCTCCACCCCCCAAGACTCTTCCGGTGCCTCGCTTCCCCCAAATCCGGGCAAATCTAATCTCACGACTCGAAATGAGGCAGAAAGTTTTGCAAGCAAGGAATCAAACGTGTGTAAATTATCCCCCCAGCCGTGCAAAAGAAATAAAATAGGGCCTTTCCCTTCGTCTATGTATTCGACTGCGAGATTATTTACTATTGCTGCTTTCATGCCTTTCGACGCCGTTGACCTCCTTAATAGTAAAGATCTCGCCATCCGATTCCAATACAACATATCCGCAATTTTTAAACGTGCCAGAGGGGAGCGAACCGTATGGTGCGAACCCCAATTTGACGAGCAAAAAGCGAATAGGGCCTCCGTGTGTCCCTACGAGCACGGTTTCTCCGAAATGAGATTGCGAAATGTGCCGTAAGACAGACGTGATTCTTGTTGCAATTGAGTTATCACTTTCGACACAGTCAGCGATTTTAAAGTGCCAACGCTCCGGTTCAGGCAAGGCGTCTTTGGTCAAGAGAGATTCCTTGTTCTGTTCTCTGAACAGAGTAGCTGACGTGCCCTCGAAACGAGAAAAATCACGTTCTCGTAATTCCACCATTTTTCTAATTGAAGAGGATGCGATGCCGGCCGCAATTGCTGTTGTACGAACCGCTCGAGGAGAATCTGAAGAGTACACGGCAGAGAAACGAACTGGTTCAAGAAATGCGGCAAGCTCACTCGCCTGTCGCAAACCAGTTTCAGTAAGCGGCGTATCAATATGCCCCATGATAATTTTTTCTCTGTTCCACTCTGTCTCACCATGCCGGATGAGATAAAGTGTACAAAAATTCTTTTTTTTCATTTTCATTTTTCGGGGTACCCAGATTTGAACTGGGACTATCCAGCACCTTTTTTCATTCGGGGAACTGGGAGTCGAACCCAGACCGCATGCTCCCAAAGCATGCATACTACCGCTATACGATTCCCCGTTCAAAGGTGCTGGATATGCTACCGTTACACCATACCACGCTTTATAAAGATCTTCTCGGACAAGAAGTATGCATACTACCGCTATACGATTCCCCAATCAAAGGGGCTAGGTATGCTATCGTTGTGTCCCGTAGACAACTTGCTGTTCTAATTGGGTGGTTACACCATTTCCCGCTCCATTTCGGTTGATAAAAATTACATTGAAATCACCCACTACCCTTCGATGATATTACCACAATCCGCACAATTTTCTAAAGGACATTATAAAGGACATTATAAAGGACAGTGTGCCAAACATGTCCTCATGTCCTTTAGACATCATGTCCTATAGAATTAAATTCTCAAGAAGATTTATTCTCGCCCGCTTTTGGTCCTTATCTATATACACCGTTGCAACATCAAATTGCCAATTCGTTTCATCTGAAACATGCCTTGTATTCAAATATGTCTGAATTATGCGCTTTAGACGCTTCATCTTTGCGGGGTGTACGTTATCCTCTGGTCGATAGTGGTCCTTTGCCTGTCTTTCGTACCGCCTTGATGTTATAGGTTCAAGCGACTTTCCATAAGCTGATGTTTCGTGTGTAACAATCGAAATAATTTCTTTAAAATCTCGCGCTTTGTAAGATAGTCTTTCTGAATTCACGCATGATGATGTTGATTTGACCTCAATAAAGTGAATTACATTGTTCATCTTTGAGACGATGTCAAGCTCACCCCATGGCCGTCGAAAGTTTCTATCAACAACACAGTGCCCGCGTTTCATAAGAAACCTTACAACGAGTTCTTCGCCTAGTGGGCCAGTATTCTGCACGGTCCTCATCTTAATTTCACTTTTGGAGTCCATACCCTTAAATATACGCGTCAGCAAGGCCTTGGTGCATTGAATCAAAAATCTCGCGTGTGTATTCTCACCAGGGATAATTAGACACTAGCAGAAAATTTCTAAAGGACATGTCCTTTAGACTGTCCTTTATGGAAGTGTTGATGTCCTTTAGAAATTATCGAACCTATAGGATTCTCTAAACCTCATTTACTTAAAGGACAAAATCTTATCGCCGTGTCCTTTTCATGTTGAGCAGATTTCACAAAATTTCTTTTCCAATACCTCTCGCGTGAATTCATCAAGTTTCTTTATTTGTCGCATCTCATCAAGCGTGAGCCATCTGAAGTCGGTGTGTTCCTCGTCAAGAACGGGTTCGCCTTCCGTAGATGAGACGAATGTCAATCGGACAATGTGTTTCTCCGACATTCTGATAATGTCTTGTGCAAAAACAATTTTCGGCTCTGTCAAAAGAGACATCTTCGTTTCTTCAAAGACTTCTCTCTATGTTTTCTTGAAGCGAACTGCCGGGAAATATTCTTCCCCCAGGAATATCCCAGAAATTTTTAATATTAGGATATCGCGCATGTGATCGCTTGAGCAAAAGAAATTTCCTTTCCCTGTTTTTCAAAAATACCTTTACACCCACTTGTAATGATATTGGCTTATCCATTGAGATATACCCTGCTATAGCTAGGTTTCACGTGAAACTCTAAAGGACGTTGTCCTTTTATTTAAGAGATAGCCCTAATATTGGTCGTATAACTAGTATTTCATGCGAATTGATAACTGTCCTTTATACACATATTCACTGTCTTATCCACAGCTCTGAAGGTTCTAACGTTGGAAGCTACATCCCGGAAGATGAGATCTTCGGCCGCTAGGGTTCAGCTCATATCTTGTTATGCGGGTAGGGAGAATCGAACTCCCGCCAGCTGATTGGCAACCAGCTGTTCTACCATTAAACCATACCCGCATTTTCAATTAACCAGTCAGCTCTTTTGCCGCTAATTATAGCCATGCTAACATCTTCTCCTTAAATATCTAGGGGAATTAAGGTAATTGTCCACTCTCCAACGATAATATCAATACGTCTACGAAGTTTTTCAACGGCTTCTTTTTTACTTTCAACAGGTACGGCTCTTTTAAATTCAACATTGCCCTCTTTTACAGTAATTTACTTATGAGCTCTGGAAGTCCTTCTTTAAGAAGTTCTAGATGTGGAAAATTGTTTACCATCGGTGCGTCGTTCCTTCTTAAAATATCAAAACTCTGACTTTTCCTGTCTGGTGCGCCCGCCAGGAATCGAACCTGGAACGTCTGTTTCGAAGACAGATATGAGATCCTTTTCACCACGGGCGCAATGAATATACGATAATACTATTTCCCCTTAAAATGACCAAGAAGGAGGTTTTGCCAAAACTGCATTTTTCTAAGTAA